>JBBQMW010000001.1:0-94006 GCA_038329265.1 Bacteroidales bacterium
GTTCGGGACAAAACCGGAAATGAAATGAGACATTTCTAACTACATGTTTTCACTATGAGAAAAATTTAAACAATTTCTATGTAGAACTCAACAAATAAGGGTGAAAACAATTGAAAATAGATTTACTTTCCGATACAGAAATTCTTGAAAATATGGCCTAGAATCTCGTCATTCGAGATTTCGCCTGTGATTTCACCGAGATAGTGTAGGCATTCGCGGATGTCTTGTGCCAGGAAGTCGCCTGAGATCATATTTTCGAGTCCAAGTTGCACTCGTTCAATGGATTCATGTGCGCGGATCAGCGCTTCGAAGTGGCGCACATTGGTCACAATCACCGCGTCTTCGCCTATGGATTCAAGCGAAACGGCATGTTGCATTTCCGAAATTAACTCATCCAGATTAGTCTTTTGTTTGGCCGCAATAAACACCAGTTTTTCATTGTTGAATAATTCCATTTCTTTCAATCCGGAGATCGTTTGGGGTAATCCACGATCCATTTTATTGGCGGTAATAATTAAATGCTGACCAACTAACCTTTCCCTGATTTTTGTAATTCTAGCGGCAATTATTTCAATTACATTGAGAGTATCAACAACCAAAATTACAACAGTAGCCTGATCAAGCTTACTGTAACTTCGCTCAATGCCGAGTGTTTCAATTTCATCAGTCGTCTCGCGAATTCCGGCAGTATCAAAAAAACGGAAAGCAGTTCCGTGAATATTCACTACATCTTCAATCACATCTCGCGTGGTTCCGTGAATGTCTGATACAATGGCTTTTTCCTCATTTAGCAAAGCATTGAGTAGGGTAGACTTGCCCACGTTGGTTTCGCCAATTATCGCCACAGGGATTCCATTTTTGATCACATTTCCCAATTGAAATGAATCTTTCAACTTCCGTAAGATTGCTTCTATTTTAGACACGAGCTTTTTGAGTTGATCACGGTCAGCGAATTCAACATCTTCTTCACTGAAATCGAGTTCCAGTTCAATCATGGCAATGAAATGCAGCAATTCACCACGTAAACTGGTCAATTCAGAAGAAAATCCACCGCGCATTTGGTTAATAGCAACTTTTTGAGCAGCCTTGTTGGTTGAAGCAATCAAATCGGCAACAGCCTCGGCCTGTGATAAATCCATCTTTCCATTCAGGAATGCCCGTTGTGTAAATTCGCCGGGAAGCGCCATTCTGGCTCCTCTAGTTATCAGAAGCTGTAAAAGTCGTTGCTGAATATAAACTGAGCCATGACAGGTAATTTCAACGACATCTTCACCAGTAAACGAATGTGGTGTCCTGAAAATGGAAACAACCACTTCATCAATCAGCTCATTTCCATCGGTAATGCTGCCAAAATGCAGGGTATTTGGTTGTTGTTCGGCCAGTTTTTTTCCTGACTTCGGTGACTGAAAAACAGAATCTGCAATTTCAAGCGCTTTTTCTCCTGAAAGACGAATGGTTGCAATGGCTCCCATTCCGGGAGAAGTAGCTATGGCGCAAATGGTTAACTGATCAATCATGGTATTGTTTTGAAAAAAATTAAGCTTTTAAAATTTTCTGCTTAAATTCCTGAATTTAAGTACTAATAAATACATTAAGGCTTCAACATTTAGAAAATTGTACTTCAAACTTCTGAGTAAATATAGTTTGGCAAAACCATCCCGTTTTAATTTCAGCAGTGTAAAACCCAAATCACAATACCTGTATGAAAGAATACTTGGCCTTGCAGTATACAAATCCATAAACTGTTTTAAATGCATGATTTTAGTCAGAACCCTTCCTTTTTTATTTAGGGTAATACTGTCGCCTGATTCATAAACATTTACCAGAATTTCTTTTAAATAATAAAAGTGATAGTCACAGGCAATTCGGGTTAAAAGTTCCCAGTCTTGAAATGATTTATACTTTGGATCAAACATTCCTGATATCTGAAAGACTTCGGCCTTAACAAACAGTGTGCAGGTAGAAATAAAATTCCTTTTAAGAAGCCGGTTCAGAATGTCTCCATTTTTTATACTGGAAAAACGGCTTGGATGGTATTTTAAAGCCTTTCCTTTGTGCGATTTACGGACAAAAGTGCAATAGACCACGCCATATTTCTTTCCTAAAGTGTTGAATACATTGAGCTGTTTTTCCAATTTTGAATCAACCCAGGTATCATCATCATCTAAAAAAGCGATGTATTCGCCCTTTGCGTTTGTTATTCCAAAATTCCGGGCATTGTTGGCTCCTTTATTTGGATTTAGTAAATATTTAACCCTTTGATCTTTCATAATGAGCCGCTCAATAACTTCTTTTGTGTTATCAACCGACTGATCATCAACCACCAATAATTCCAAATTGCGATAGGATTGGGACAATACACTCTCCATCGCTTTGATTACTTTTTCAGCCCGGTTATGGGTTGGAATTACACATGAAATTAAAGGGGATTCATTCATTTTTTTCAATCTAAAATAACTTCACGCAAAAATACACAGATATTAACGAAATAATGATTGTTTTCTGTAAATAATCACTTTACTTTTGGCGGCATTATTGAGTTCTGGTTGACATTTATAAATAACCGTTTACGCCGAATTAATGGATAAAACAGCGAAAATTTATTGCATAATCGCCACTTACAATGCCGAAAAATGGATCGAAAAATGTTTGAGTAGCATTGTTACATCCAGTTTAGATTGTCACATTGTGGCTATTGATAATAAATCAACTGATCACACAACAGAACTCATAAAATCCAATTTTTCCCTTGTAAAGCTGATTGAAAATGAAGAAAATATTGGATTTGGCAAGGCTAACAATTTAGGAATCAAGTGGGCATATAACGAAGGGGCGGATTATTTCTTTCTTTTAAATCAGGATGCGTGGGTTAAACCTGATACCATTGAAAAATTAATTGAAAAACAGGAAATTCATCCGGAATTTGGTGTTTTAAGTCCTCTGCACCTTTTTGATCATGAGACGCTGGATCGAAAATTCAAATCATACCTGAAAGGTGAGGGAAAGGAAATAATTCAAAATTTGCATTCAGATGTTCCGGACGTCATTTATCGGGTTAGGTTTGTGAATGCTGCTGTTTGGATGGTTAGCAGAAGGTGTATTGATACTGTTGGGCTATTCGCCCCAATTTTTGAACATTACGGAGAAGATATGGATTATGCTCACCGATGTGGATTTCACGAACTCAAAATAGGAATCTATCCTAAGGCAATAGCCTACCACGAAAGAGAACAGTCGCGCCCCAATGAGAATAAAATTGAATTAAGAAAAATATTGGCACGAGATAAAAGCTATTGGTTATGCATTTTGCTGAATGTAAAACATTCATTTATACGACAGCTTTTGTTTTTATTTTTTAACAGCATTAAATTAATTTTAAAATCAATTATTCAGTTAAAATTTAAAACCTTAGTTGTAATATTTAATCGTATTGCCTGTATTACAATGATTTCAGAGTTACATTATCAGCGTAAACAAATGAAAATGACAGGAGCTTTTTTAACCATTTGAAAGTTGCTGTATATCATTCAAACAAGCGAATAAATACAAACTACTCATTTTATGATTTAAATAACGGAGTATTGGTATATATTTGCAAAATAAAGAATAGTACTTAATTCGATTCTTTCTACATATTAATAACAATTGGAAATACTCAAATGAAACTACTTGAAGGAAAAACTGCCATAATTACCGGCGCATCCAGAGGCATTGGAAAAGCAATTGCCATCAAATTTGCTGAAGAAGGCTGTAACATTGCCTTTACTGATCTTTTTGAAGACGAAAACATGAAAAACACTGAAGCTGAATTGACCGCGATTGGTGTAAAAGCAAAAGGATATGCTTCAAATGCAGCTAATTTTGAAGATACTGATCGGGTTGTCAATGAAATTGTTGCAGATTTTGGCGCTGTTGATGCCTTGGTGAATAATGCCGGTATCACCAAAGACACTTTGTTAATGCGAATGACTGAAGAACAATGGGATGCAGTAATTAATGTTAACCTGAAATCAGTTTTCAACTTTACCAAGGCTGCTCAAAAGATAATGCTGAAGCAAAAATCAGGTTCAATTATCAATATGAGTTCTGTCGTTGGCGTTAGCGGAAATGCCGGACAATCGAACTATTCAGCTTCAAAGGCTGGTATCATTGGATTTACTAAATCAATTGCCAAAGAGCTTGGTTCACGTGGAATTCGTTCGAACGCCATTGCTCCCGGATTTATTATTACCGAAATGACCGCAAAAATTCCGGAAGATGCCCGTAAACAATGGGAAGCAGCTATTCCAATGAAACGTGGAGGTTCTGCCGAAGAAGTTGCGAAGGTCTGCTTGTTTCTTGCATCCGATCTTTCTTCGTACGTAAGTGGTCAGGTTATAAACGTTTGTGGTGCAATGAATACCTGATCATCAGGTTCAAAATATTGTCATAAGCCGGATGCATGTGCACCGGCTTTTTTTGTTTCAAGAATCGTACTTCAAAAGGCATCCTATTTTTAATAAATTCTGCAATCTTTTAATAATTCTGCAATCTTTTTCTTATATTAGGTTAGCTAAAAACCCGATAAAATGAACCAACAAGGAATTGCTTTTCGCCTTAATTCTAATCTGACAACTATTGCAATTATTATCATTGCTGCAATAGTATTTATCAATTATCATTTCAGCAATAAAATTCTAATTAGCAAGATCGAAGAGGGAGCTGTTAACCAGAGCAATTTGGTAGTTTCCCGAATATCACGTGTAACTGTTGGTACAGAAGAAGTAGCAAAGAATATAGCATATCAGGTATTGTATTATAATAAAAACAATGATCTTGACTTTTTCCTCAATCAAGTATTGGAAACTAATGAAATATTGGAGAGTGTTCATGTTGAATTGTTTGACGGCAAGAAGAATAAGTTTTTAAAATTTTCTTCAAACAAACCCGGTCAACTCATTTGTAACCCGGATAGCTTAATTGTTGAGAGATATTTCAGGAAACTGAAAGCGGAAAATGTGAATACAAATCATGGTTCGTGGACTGACCCATTTTACTGCAAATACGATACAATGCATTTACTGATATCATACAGTCATCCAATTTCTAATCCTGAGACAAAAGAAGTTGTAGGAATTGTTTCTTGTGAAATATCGCTGAATAAAATTAATAAAATGCTTTCAGAGGTAAAAATTGGAAGTAATGGCTATTCATTCATTATCGATCAATCAGGACGAATTATTACACACCCCAAAAAAGAATGGATTCTAAACAAAAATCTTTTTGAAAAGCCATCATTAATTTTTGAAGAAAATATTAAGGATGTAGAATCACAAATAAAAAATGGTAAGACAGGGGCGGGGAATGGTATATCTCAATACCTGAGCAACCAAAAAGCATGGTTTTATTTTTCACCTTTGCCCTCTTCAATTTGGACTGCCATAATTGTTGTTCCTGAAAAAGAATTACGAAAACCAATCGAACAAATATTTCAAAAAATAATTCTGGTTTCAGGACTTGGAATCCTGATATTATTTTTGGTAAATATGTTGGTCTTTCGAAGAATGTTAAATCCTTTAATTCGTATTGTTCTTGCTATTCAGCGATTTAGCTCCTCCGACGATAAGGTAAATAAATCAAAAAATGAAATCAGGATGTTGGCTGAAAGTTTGAAATCCTGGCAATCGAAATATGGATTATTAATTAAAGAACAAACCAAAACAGCTCATGAAAAGCTTAAATATGAAAAGGATTTAAAATCAGCAAGTGAGATACAATTTAATATTATCCCAATAGGCAAACCAAAGTTTCCGGAATATCCTGAAATTGATCTGTTTGCGATCTTAAAACCTGCAGAAACAGTTGGTGGAGATTTGTACGATTATTTTTTCATCGACAAAAACCATTTGTTAATTGCGATTGGCGATGTTTCAGGAAAAGGAATACCTGCATCACTTTTTATGGCTATTACGAGTACCTTGATAAAAACACATGCACATATGATCTCGGCAAAAGAGATTGTTAGTCATGTGAATAATGAATTGAGTGAACGGAACTCAAATCAGAATTTTGTTACTTTATTTATTGGGATTCTCGATATCCATTCCGGAATTATGGATTATTGCAATGCGGCACACGATTTTCCTTATATTCTTCATGCTGATGGAACAATCCAAAAAATGTCAAAAAGTCATGGTTTACCTTTGGGTATTTATAAAAGTAAGGTATATACAAGCAGTAAGATTGAGCTGAGTTTTGGTGATATGATTATCCTGTTTACCGATGGTGTAATCAATTCGCTAGATAATAAAAACCAGCATTATGGAACAGAAAGACTGGAGAAGAATATTCAAAATCTGAATGAACTCAGCGCTGAAGAAGTTGCTGTCCGCTTAGTGAAAAGTATTGAAATCTATGAAGGAGAGGAGAAACAATCTGATGACATCACTTTATTGACGCTGAGATACCTAGCAAAAAAGGAAAACCAGACGTAAGCCTGGTTTTCCTTTTTCCTATTTTGGAGTTATTGTAGTTAAAATCCTGATTTTTATTTTTTCTGTTTTCTTGTCAAATCCCACTGAAATAGTATCTCCCTGAACAACAGAAGCTTTAATAATAACTTCTGCCATTTCGTCTTCCAGATATTTTTGAATGGCTCTTTTTAGTGGTCGTGCACCAAATTGAGCGTCATATCCTTTATCAGCAATAAAATCTTTGGCAGTGGCTGAAATTTTAAGCTTGTAATTCAAGGCATTAATCCTTTCATACAAACCTTTCAATTCGATGTCAATGATTTCGTGGATATGATCTTTTGTTAACGAGTTGAACATGATAACATCGTCAATACGGTTCAAAAATTCAGGTGCAAAAGCTTTCTTCAGCGCTTTTTCTACAATGAATTTTGCGTGATCACCTTCATCAGCGACCGAACTTTGGGTAGAAAAACCTACTCCACGGCCAAACTCACTCAATTGGCGCGAACCAATGTTGGAGGTCATAATAATAATTGTATTTCTGAAATCAATATTGCGGCCCAAACTATCAGTTAACCGGCCTTCATCCAACACCTGAAGTAACAAATGGAATACATCAGGATGCGCTTTTTCGATTTCGTCTAAAAGGACAACGCAATAAGGTTTACGGCGAACCTTTTCGGTTAACTGACCACCTTCTTCGTATCCAACATATCCCGGAGGCGCACCAACTAAACGTGACACAGAGAATTTCTCCATGTATTCACTCATATCCACCCTGATCAACGAGTCGACACTATCGAATAAATATTTTGCTAAAACTTTGGCTAATTGGGTTTTACCAACTCCAGTAGGTCCCAGAAACACAAACGATCCGATTGGTTTATTTGGATCTTTTAATCCTGCCCGATTTCGTTGTATCGATTTTACAATTTTCACAATCGCTTCCGACTGACCAACAACGCTTCCCATGAGCTGTTTTCCCATGTCCATCAATCGGAGACCTTCAGCCTGAGCGATTCTCTGAATTGGTACTCCGGACATCATCGAAACAACCTCGGCAACTTTTTCTTCAGTTACAGTTTCCCGATGGCTAATCAATTCTCTTTCCCATTCTTCTTTTTCCTGATCAAGAAGTTGAAGAAGACTCTTTTCTTTATCACGGTGATTGGCGGCTAGTTCAAAATTCTGACTTTTAACCGCTTTTATTTTATCCTCTTTCGTTCGCTCTATCTTTTCTTCCAATTTTATAATTCTTTCCGGAACATTAATGTTCGAAATATGAACACGCGAACCAGCTTCATCCAAAGCATCAATTGCTTTATCAGGCAAAAAGTGATCAGGAATATATCTGGTTGTTAACCTGACACATGCTTCAATTGCTTCCGGAGTATATATTACGTTGTGGTGATCTTCGTAACGCGATTTGATGTTGTTAAGAATCTCAATCGTTTCATCAACCGAGGTTGGTTCAACCATAATTTTCTGGAATCTTCTTTCCAGCGCGCCATCTTTTTCAATCTGCTGGCGATATTCATCAAGAGTTGTTGCACCTATGCATTGAATTTCGCCACGTGCAAGTGCAGGTTTTAGCATATTCGCAGCATCAAGCGAACCTGTTGCTCCGCCTGCACCAACGATAGTATGAATTTCGTCGATAAACAGAATGACATTGCTCACTTTTGATAATTCATTTAAAATGGCTTTCATTCGTTCTTCAAATTGTCCACGGTATTTGGTACCAGCCACAATTGATGCAATATCCAAACTAACAACCCGCTTGTCGAACAAAACACGTGAAACTTTTTTCTGAACAATACGAAGCGCAAGTCCTTCTGCTATAGCAGATTTACCTACACCTGGTTCACCAATCAGAATTGGATTATTTTTCTTTCTGCGAGATAAAATCTGTGCTAAACGTTCAATTTCCCGTTCCCGGCCAACAATTGGATCTAAATTGTTTTCTTCCGCAGCTTTAGTAATATCTACGCCAAAATTATCCAGTACAGGTGTTTCCGATTTGGAACTTGTCGGTTTCTTCGCCGATGACGAAGCAGCAGACCCACCGGGAGATTTGGAAAAATGATCATCCGCATCATCGTCTTCATCATCAAATTCTGATTTAGCCTCAGGATTTTTATAATCTTCGAGTCTTGATTTCAAAATGTAGTAGTTTATGTGATATTCGCTTAGGATGTTACTAATCATGCTTTCTTTATCCTTAATTAAAGCCAGAAGGAGATGTCCGGTATTGATTGTAGGGCTATTGAAAGCTCTGGCTTCCAGATAAACAAGTTTTAAAGCTTTTTCAGCCGATTTTAGCAATTGCACTGAAGCCTGAGAATCTATATCCTTTCCGGTCCGTAGTTTTTCTTCTATCGAATGTTTGATGTCAGGCAAGTTAATACCCAAATTCGTGAGAATTTCAATAGCAATGCCTTCTCCATCTCTCAGGATTCCAAGAAAAATATGCTCTAATCCAATGCTTTCATTGCCAAGTCGGATAGCTTCCTCGCGGCTGTATGAAAGTACATCTTTTATTCGTGGTGAAAATTGTGAATCCATATTCATTGTTACCTTATTAATTATATACCCAAAATAACAAAAACTATTCCTAAAATATTGGCTTGGTTGTCAGGATTGAAAACTTCAATTCTCAAAAATACGCAATAAATGTGAGGCATATCGTTTAATTTCCTGATTTTTTGAACATTGCATTGTTAAAATCTTATTCAAATTTTGCTGACGAAAAGCAAGTAAATTGCTTGATTCAAGAAGTATTTTTGTATTTTTGTCAGTCAATTTTTTTTAAGCAATTTTTATTTAAAGGAGGAGTAAATGTCTGAAGGCGAAAAAATTATCAAGATAAATATTGAAGAGCAAATGAAATCTGCTTACATCGATTATTCGATGTCGGTTATTGTTTCTCGGGCACTTCCAGATGTGAGAGATGGTTTAAAGCCTGTACATCGTCGCGTTTTATTTGGTATGAGCGAATTGGGAACCTATTCGAACAAACCGTATAAAAAATCTGCGAGGATTGTTGGGGAAGTTTTAGGGAAGTTCCATCCACATGGTGATTCATCGGTTTATTTTACCATGGTTCGTATGGCACAGGAATGGTCGCTACGTTATCCGTTGGTCGATGGACAGGGAAACTTTGGTTCTGTCGATGGCGATAGTCCGGCGGCAATGCGTTATACAGAGGCCCGTTTATCCAAAATAGCGGAAGAAACACTATCTGATCTGGAAAAAAATACAGTTGATTTTCAACCGAACTTTGACGAATCGCTTAAAGAACCAACTGTTCTGCCGACACGAATTCCTAATTTATTAGTTAACGGAGCATCTGGTATTGCAGTGGGTATGGCAACCAATATGCCACCTCACAATTTATCGGATACCATCGATGCGATTATTGCTTACATAGCGAATCCTGATATTGATATCCAGGATCTTATCCTGATTATTAAAGCACCTGATTTTCCAACCGGAGGTATTATCTATGGAACGCGCGGTGTTCAGGATGCATTTGAAACTGGCAGGGGACGCATCGTTGTGCGAGGAAAAGCCCACATTGAAGTGGCTCCCAATGGAAGAGAAAAAATTATTATTACCGAAATCCCATACATGGTCAATAAGGCAGAATTAATTATAAAGACGGCCGAATTGATCAACGATAAGAAAATTGAAGGTATTTCGAACGTGAACGACGAATCGGACAGGGATGGAATGCGTATCGTTTTTGACATCAAGAAAGATGAAATCTCGAATGTTGTATTGAATAAACTCTACAAATATACTCAACTGCAAAACAGCTTCAGTGTAAATAATATTGCGTTGGTGAAAGGCCGACCTAAAATGCTTAATCTGAAGGATTTAATTCATTATTTTGTCGAACACAGGCACGATGTGGTTGTTCGCCGAACACAATTTGAATTGGATCAGGCCGAAAAACGTGCCCATATTCTGGAAGGTTTAATCATTGCAAGTGATAATATCGAAGAAGTAATCGCAATTATCCGTGCAGCAAAAAATCCGGATGAAGCCAGACTGAACTTGATGGAACGGTTTAGTTTATCTGACATTCAGTCACGTGCGATTGTCGAAATGCGTTTACGTCAGTTGACAGGTCTGGAACAGGATAAATTACATCAGGAATATGAAGATATCCTGAAACAGATTGAATATCTGAAAAGTATTTTGGCAGATGTAAATCTTAGAATGGAAATCATTAAAAATGAACTTCTTGAGATTAAAGAGAAATACGGCGATGTTCGCAAAACCGAAATAGTTCCGAATGCAGAAGAGTTCAATCCGGAAGATTTTTATGCCGATGAAGAAATGGTTATTACGATTTCTCACCTCGGGTATATTAAACGAACTCCATTAACCGATTTCAAAACCCAGGGAAGGGGAGGAGTTGGTTCGAAAGGAAGTACTACACGTGATTCTGATTTCCTTGAGCACATGTTTAATGCTTCCATGCATAATACATTGCTGTTATTCTCCGAAAAAGGAAAATGTTTCTGGCTGAAAGTATATGAAATTCCGGAAGGTACAAAAACATCGAAAGGTCGCGCCATTCAGAATGTGATTAATATTGAACAGGACGATCAGATTCTGGCCTATATTAATGTGAACAATTTAACCGATCCTGAATACATTAATAATAACTACATCATTCTTTGTACAAAGAAAGGTATTATTAAGAAAACCTCGCTTGAAGCATATTCGCGTCCTCGTCAGAATGGGGTAAATGCAATTACTATTCGTGAAGATGATAAACTTTTCGAAGCCCGAATGACCAATGGTAATCATCATATTATGATGGCTGTCCGTTCAGGAAAAGCCGTTCGTTTTGAGGATAGCAGCGTTCGTCCGATTGGTAGAACAGCTTCCGGAGTTCGTGGGATTACCCTCGGACACGAGCAGGACGAGGTGGTTGGCATGGTTTGTGTTGAGAACGAAAACGAAGATATTTTAGTAGTTTCAGAGAATGGCTACGGAAAACGTTCAAAAATTGCCGACTACCGCTTAACAAATAGAGGTGGAAAAGGGGTCAAAACAATTAATGTGACTGAAAAAACGGGACAGGTAATATCGATTAAAAGCGTTGATGAAAGCAACGACCTCATGATTATTACACAAATTGGTTTAACCATCAGGATGTCAATTTCATCACTTCGAATAATTGGAAGAACAGCTCAGGGAGTACGTTTGATTAATCTGAAAGAAGGTGACCAAATTGCGTCAATCACTATTGTACCAACATCAGAAGAACCCGATGAAATCATTGAAATTCACGATGAAAACATCGAATCATCTGAAGATGATAATGATCAACCGAATGAATAATGATTTTTAATGACAAATAATTACATTTATAGCGTAAAACAAACTTTTTATTAAAATGAAGAGAACAACAATTTTATTTGCTTTACTTTTTGCCATCACATGCGTATTCGCACAGAAAGGCAAAGTAACCAGTGCTTTAAGTTATAAAGAAGCCGGAAAACTCGACAAAGCGGTTGAAGCAATAGAAGAAACTATTGATGCAAGCAACCCGAAGACTGAAAGTTCAATCACATGGCCCAGAACATGGGAAGTGCGAGGTGAAATTTTCCAGGCAGTGTTCCAATCTAAAGATGAGAACTTTAAGAAGCTAAACAGTGACCCATTAACTGTTGCTTATGATTCTTATTTTAAGGCACTGCAACTTGATGACAAAGATAAATTTTCAAAAAGTATTAAAATTAAATTTACCCTTTTGATTGGAGATCTTACTAATCAGGCCATTGAAGCCTTTAATGTTGAAGATTATGAAAAAGCTTTGAAATCTTTTGAGCAGATTATGAGTATTGAGCAGCAGCCTGTTTATAAAATGGATGATCCGAATGCAGTTGACACTGTGATAATTTTCAACGCAGGTTTGGCGGCTTACAATGCTACGAAATATGACAAAGCAATTGAATATTATAAAGAAACAGCCAAGTATAAGTACAATGGTGCAAAAACTTATACGATGATTTCTAGTAGTTATAAGATGAAAGAAGATACTCTTGGAGCCTTGAATGCTTTGAAAGAAGGATTAGCTGTTTATCCTGATAATGGGCCAATTCTTGTTGAAATAATTAATATCTTTCTGGATGCCAACAAAGTAGACGATGCTATGGCATATCTGGATAAAGCTATTACGATTGACCCAAAAAATTCTTCATACTATTTTGCGCAAGGAACCTTATACGATAAAGTTCAGAAAACTGACGCTGCTACTGCAAGTTACCTTAAAGCAATAGAATATAAAGATGATTATTTCGATGCGTATTATAATCTTGGAGCCTTATATTATAACAAAGGTGTAAAACAAGTTGATATTGCAAACGCGATTCCAAGTAATCAAGCACTTAAATATGAAGAAGAAAAAAACAAAGCAGATATTGAATTCACAAAAGCAATTCCATATATGGAAAAGGCACACGAAATAAATCCAACTGATAAGTTTACTTTGGAATCATTAAAGACTTTGTATTACAGATTAAAAATGCTTGACAAACATGCCGAGATTGTAGAAAAGATGAAAAACCTGCAATAAGCAATATTAAAAAGAAGGAGTTTTTGCTCCTTCTTTTTTGCTGTACAAAAATAACATAATATTAATTCTAAGACAACGGCATTAATATTAGATTACGCTATTAATATCATAATTAACTCGATTTCCTTAGCTCTCAACTTCCATTCCTGATTGATGTATGAAATATTGAATTCTAAACAATCGCGTAAAACAAATCATTTTTGTGTCTTGCATCAATCATTTCCTCACTCTTTAGATTTTAATACCACATGGACACTTAGGTCACATAGTAAATCAAAATATGTGTTCTATTAGGTTCAATATAAAATCGGATTCGCTTTTGCAAATGAAGTTAGAATGGAATAAAAATTTATTGGATCAATTGATGTACAAATAAATCTGGGTACATATGTAATTTATATAGATATGATTTAAACATTAAGTACAATATATCAGCACATTACGCATATTTACATTTGTAAATATGCGTAATGTTAACTCACACGAAGCGCATAAAAATCTTCCAGACTTCTTTCAATAATTTCATCCACTTCTTTTAAAACCTTTATTTTTGGCTTAAATTTAAATGCTCTGTCGTCGTCTTGTTTTTGTCTCAAAACTTCGCGAAGCAGATACATTGTCTTAATCATCTTCTTTATTCTGTCTTCTTTCATGGCTAATAATTTATTGATTCAAAGCTAAAAAGACAAATCATTAACAGTAACACAAAATGTTTACTTTTTTGTTAAAAAACAGTGAAATTATTGGTTATAGTCCACATTTCGCATGATATAACCACTATAATCCTTCAAGATTGGCTCATACTCCTGATGGAATAGTTTGGAGGAAATCAAAAAATCAGCAGTTGAACGGTTTGTGGCAGTTGGAATATTGTACATGGTAGATATTCTCAATAATGCTTTTACATCCACATCATGTGGCTGTGGCTGCATCGGATCCCAAAAGAAAATCAACATATCTACTTTTCCTTCACAAATTAGTGCACCTAATTGTTGGTCACCTCCAAGCGGACCAGATTTAAGACGGATAAGTTCTGGTGGAATTACGTCGTTTTCCTGGCATTTTTCGGCTAATTTAGCCTGAACCAGACTTCCGGTTGTTCCTGTACAGATTAAGCTGTGTGAAATGAATTCCTGCCAGTTCCATGAAACCCATTCAATCATGTCTTTTTTACGATTATCGTGCGCAACAATTGCAATTACTTTCTTCTTTTTCATAGAGTTGTAAAAAAGGGTATAATTTTAACAATCATACCCTTAGTGAATAATATGGGAAGTATTTTAACTAAACTGTATTTTTAAATCCTTAACCCAATTTGCAATCCGATCCTTTGAAAGTCTGGGTTGAGTTTCCTGATCAAGGATTAACCCAACAAATTTGTCATCTTCAACAGCCCTTGAGGATTCAAAGCTGTAACCTTCGATTATAGTATGACCAGCAAGCTTCGCTCCTCTTTCCTGAACCAAATTAGCCATTATTCCAACTGCATCACCAAAATTTTCAGGATATTCCACCTGATTTCCAAGTCCATAGATTGCGATTGTTTTACCCTTCAAATCAAGATCTTCCAATGCCGGAACAAATTCATCCCAATAATTTGGCAATTCTCCGTCGAACCAGGTTGGTACTCCTAAAATAAGATTTGTAAATGATAGAAACAGCTCTTCCGTTAACACTTCTGCGTTTACCAATTCAATTTTAAAATCCGGACCAAATTCGGCTATAATTTTTTCAGTTGCCTTGGTTGTTTTTGTTGAATTAAAACTATAAAATATTCCTGTTTTTTTCATGACTGTCAAGTTTTTAAAATGCCAAAACTTCTTTGGCAGCATTGTAAATTTTTTCAGTATTTGGTAATATTATTCGTTCAAACGATCGGTGAAATCCAACCGGTGTGAATGAAGAACCCACGCGTTTTACAGGTCCGTCGAGAAATTCAAATGCTTCTTCCATAATCATTGCTGCAACTTCGGCACCAAAACCCGAATGTACTTTGTCTTCATGCACCATCATCACTTTTCCAATTCTTTTTACTGAATTCAGAATTGTTTCCTTATCAAGTGGAATTAGAGAACGAAGGTCAATTACTTCAACCGAAACACCTTCAGATGAAAGTTTTTCAGCAGCCTCGAGACACATATGAGTTGTATTTCCATAAGTAATCATGACTATATCTTCACCATTTCTGCGAATACGGGCTTTTCCAAACGGAACTTCAAAATCATCGGGTATCACTGTAGCTGCTTTTGGATCGTTATATAGAGCTTTAGGTTCCATAAACATGGTTAAACCTCTTGATCTAATGGCAGTTCTCAATAGTCCGGCAGCATCATCAGCAAATGACGGATAAACAATTCTTACTCCTGGAATTGAAGTTAGTGACCCTTCGATGTTCTGCGAATGGTATAGTCCGCCGCCGATATATCCGCCCGACGCAAGTCGTATCGTAACATTTGGAGTAAATTTTCCATTCGACCGCCAAAAATCATGACTTGAATCGACATATTGCTCCATCGCAGGCCAGAAATAATCAGCAAACTCTGCACCTTCAATAACTATCCTGATTTTTTCATCGTATCGTGACATTCCGTTTGCAGTACCAACAATAAAATCTTCTGCAATTGGTGCGTTGAATATTCTTTTTGGACCGAATTCCTGCTGTAATCCCTTTGAAACATTAAATATCCCGCCTTTATCTTTGTTGGCCATATCCTGACCCCACATAAAGGTATCCGGGTTAATCCGGAATTCAGCTTTTAAAGTTTCATTTAAAGCGGTGATAAGTTTTTTCTTTTCACCGGTTTCCTGATGTGTTCCGTCAACATACTTAGCGGGCATGTATGGCTCCGGAAGAACAAAGTCAAGATAAGTATTCGGATCAGGATCTGGTGCTTTTAATGCCAGCTTATGAGCTTCTTTCAACTCAATTTTAGCCTCATTTTCGATCGCTTCAAGTTCTTCAATTGTAAATCGTTCATAGCGGATAAGCATTCGTTTAAACTTCACCAATGGGTCATAATCCTGTACGTAGTTTCTTTCATCTTCAGAACGGTACAATTCATGCCGGTCAGAATTTGAGTGTGAATGAATTCGGATACAATTAGCTTGAACCATTACAGGCATGCCGGTTTCCAGGGCATGTCGTTTCGCTTCATGCATGGCATTCATCGAATCAAACACATCTTTTCCGTTACAATGAATGATCAGCAGATTTTTAAATCCGGTAAAATTATTGGCAACTTTCCGGTTGGCAGTCTGGTCTTTCTTGGGTACCGAAATACCGAAGCCGTTATCCTGAATCGCGAATATTACCGGTAATTTTTCTTTTGAAGCCCCATTAATTGCCTCATAAACAAATCCTTCTGAAAGTGAAGATTCGCCTTGAACACTGATTGCAACAGCTTTTTCACCGTAATATTTTATTGCCCGGGCCACTCCAACTGCGTGTAAGGTGTGATTTCCGGTTAATGAAGAGACATTGTGGATGTTCCAGGCAGGCTTGGCATAGTGGTTCGACATGTGACGCCCACCACTTGTTGGGTCTGTGGCTTTTGAAATACCATTCAGGATAATTTCCTCAGCGGTCATTCCGCAAGACAAAGCCGTCAGCATATCGCGGTAATACATAAATATGTGATCTACTTCTTTCTCGAATGTTTGTCCGATTGCAAGCTGAATTCCATCATGTCCGGCATATGGAGCATGATACGACCAGCCAATGGCCTGCTTCAGGTAATTAGGTGCTTTTTCATCAATAGCCCGACCTAAAGTCATTAATCGGTACCATTTTTCAAGTATTTCTTTTGGGGTCGATTTAACCGAAAATACTTTTGGAACTGTTGTCATATAGCTAATTTTAATTTATTTTTTTTGTTTAAACTTCGCGATCAATACTGAATTCTTCTAAAATGTCAGCTATTCGCCGCAGGAAAGCCCCGCCCAGAGCTCCGTCTATAATTCGATGATCATATGATAAAGACAGGAACATTTTATGACGAACAACGATCGCATCGCCTGTTGGAGTTTCCATGACTGCAGGTTTTTTCTCTATACTTCCTGTAGCTAAAATAGCTACCTGAGGCTGGTTAATAATTGGAGTGCCAATCAGGTTGCGAAATGAGCCGAAATTAGTAATTGTAAATGTGCCTCCCTGATAGTCTTCAACGGTAAGCTTATTTTTTCGGGCAGATTCGGCCAATTGATTCATATTTTTCACTAATCCAACCAGATTCTTTTGTTCCGCATTTTTGATTACCGGTACAACCAGATTCCCATCAGGTTTAGCCACTGCAATGGCAATGTTTATGTCCTTGTGAATAATGATCTTGGTCCCATCAACCGACGAATTCAACATAGGGAATTCAGAGATTGCCCGGGCTACGGCTTCAATAAATACAGGCATATAAGTAATTTTGTCGTTATATTTTGCCTGAAATATATCTTTTGACTTCGTTCTCCAAAGCACCAAATTTGTAACATCTGCTTCAACAACTGCAGTTACGTGAGGCGAAACTTGTTTCGACATTACCATGTGATCGGCAATAATCTTACGAACACGATCCATTTCAATTATTTGATCACCTGATCCGATTGATGATGAGATTTTTACCGGTGCGGAAGTTTCTTTTTTCGTTACTTCAGGTAATTGTTCATTTGCTCGAGTCACCTTTCCACTTTTGCGGTCATTAATATAAGCAAGTATATCATTTTTCTGAACTCTATCATTTAACCCTGAACCTTTTATCGTTTCCAATTCAGATAAGTTTACCTTTTCGGATTTGGCAATCGACATGATTAAAGGCGAATAGAATCTTAATCCTTTGGTTTCAATAAGCTCTTCAACAGGCTTTGATTCAATAACCTTTACCGGTTCACTGATTTGTATATTCTCAGTGACTACTTTTTCCGTTTGGATTTCCGGTTTCTCCGGTTCGGGAGTAATATCCTTAATTTCTGTTGCAGGTTTAAGTTCATCATCATCGTCAGTTGTAATGATTATAACTGTTTCACCTACTGGCACCAACGCGTTTAGCTCAAAAAATATTTTTTTTATAATGCCATCAACCGGTGAAGGAATTTCGGAGTCAACCTTGTCAGTTGCGACTTCAAAAAGTGGTTCATCTTCCTCAATTCGATCGCCTTCCTTAACAAACCATTTGGTAATGGTAGCTTCCTGAACACTTTCGCCCAATTTTGGCATCTGGATTTTAAATTCTGACATACTTTCAAATATTATTTAACATTAAAAAATTCGTGTTCGCACACAAACTAACAAGGCACAGATTGAAAAGTTCAACTTGTAAGGCGATATCTCATAAAAAAACAGGCTAAATGATCGTTTTATCGGATTCATTCAGCCTGTTTTCTATTTCAGGGAAAATGTTGGTTTTATTACAATTTTTTAGGGACATATTTGAACAGATCTTGTTTTGGCCAAGCTGATATTGACTTCTCAATTTTTCCCATCATATAATTTACGTATGCCGGCAAACGCGGGCCTTTCCAACTGCTCGAATTAATTACCACCACCCAGCCAAAACCATTGCTTTGACGTTTCATTATCGCAGATGTACCTGCCATACTGCCGGTACGAATCCAATCGCCGTTATCTTTAACAACTTTCCAACCAAGCGGTCCCTTTAGTTTGTCATTTACAACCATTTGATTGATAATACTTTGAGAAAATATATCTGGAACACTTCTTAAACCATCAATTAATACCATTAGTTTGGCTAATTCGGGTGACGAAGCGATCCAGCCACCGGCAGGACCAAGCAATTCAATAGGATTGCCACCATAGGGTTTTGGAACCATCCTGCCCGACCCGTCATAGGCCGGTATCATTGGGCTTTCTTGTGATTCATAATATTTTACCTCATTTATACGACGATCAGAAAGATAGCTTCTGCCAATGTGCATGTCGGTAATTCCAATCGGTTTTAGTACATCATTCCGGACAAATTCCTCATACTTTTTTCCGGATACAGCCTCAACCACTTTTCCCAGAAACATATAACCCATGTTTGAATACGATGAGCGGGTTCCTGGTTCAAAGTGTAGTTTTCTGCCCGCAACAAACCTGCAATATGATTCAACCGTTGCAGAGCCGGTGTCTCCGGTTTTTTCGAGTACAACGAGCGAATTAAACGCAGGATCTCCATAGTGCGATGACCAGCCCCCGGCATGTGCCAATAGATGTCGAACAGTGATATTATACAATCGCTTGTCAACTACGGAATTAAATATAGCGTCTTTCAGGATTGCTTTTGGCCCAAAAACTTTTGAGTCAAGCGAAATTGTTTTTTTCTCGACCAGTTTCATAATTGCAACTGCAGTAATGAGCTTGCTGACACTGGCAACGCGAAACAATTGACCGACCAGAACCGGTTGTTTTGATTCAACATCCGAAAAGCCAAAGCCATGGGCGTACACCAATTTTCCGTCTTTAACAATCGACATAGTCATTCCGGCCAGATTCCATTGCTGTAAAAATTCAGCGGCCTCCTTTTCGATTAATTTGCTTCCCGAAAATTGAGATAAATCGTTTGTTATCCTGAAATTCAGACTACTGGAGTCCAATTCCTTTTCAGAATTAATAAGTTTTTTGGGTTTTACTGGACCTGAATTTTGGAAAACAACCAGTAAAAAGAATAGTATATATTTAAAAACTTTGACAGTTAAGATATGTAATTTTTCTAAATTCAGCATTGTAAACTCCCAATTAATTCGTTAACAGACTGAATTTTATGACATTCCATATAGGAGGATATTCCATCAACAATTTGAACGGGAATGGTTGGATCGATAAAAATTGCAGTGCCAACCTGAACCGCTGAAGCACCGGCTATCAAAAATTCGATTGCATCAGTTGCATTCATAATACCGCCCATTCCAATAACCGGAATTTTTACCGCATTATACACCTGCCAAACCATTCGGAGGGCAATAGGTTTAATGGCAGGACCTGAAAGACCTCCAGTAATTGTAGATAGCACTGGTTTTCTGGTTTCAGCATTCACAGCCATACCCAGTAAAGTATTTATCAATGAAACACTGTCAGCGCCTTGACCCTCAACTGCTTTGGCAATTTCTGAGATGCTGGTAACATTGGGTGAAAGCTTTACAATCAGTGTTTTACTATAAACCTTTCGAACAGCTTTAACAACAGCTTCGGCCGACGGACACGAAATTCCAAAAGCCATTCCACCCTCTTTTACGTTGGGGCAGCTGATATTTAATTCGATGGCAGGAATTCGATCTAATTCATTTAATCGTTCAGTTAATGCCACATAATCTTCAATAGTTGAGCCATTTACATTGACGATGATATGAGTATCCAAATCCTTTATTCGTGGATAAATATTGGTAATAAAATTATCAACACCATTATTTTGAAGTCCAACAGCATTTAGCATACCTGATGGGGTTTCAGCCATCCGGGGATAAGCGTTTCCTTCCCGATGCTTTAAAGTTGTTCCTTTCACAACAATACCACCAAGCAGCGACAAATCAATAAAATCAGCTATTTCCTCACCAAATCCGCAAGTTCCGGAGGCAGTAAGAACTGGATTTTTGAATTCCAGATCATGAATTTTTACTCCTAGATTTACCATTTCAATTCGTTTACATTAAATACAGGTCCATCGGTGCATACACATTTGTGACCAGTTTTTGTATCTTCAACACAACACAAACATACGCCAAAGCCACAGGCCATCATATTTTCGAGCGAAACCTCACAGAAGATATTCTTCTGAAGTGCAATTTTTCCTATGGCTTTCATCATCAAATCCGGTCCGCAAGTATATATTTTTGAGTACTGTGCCAAATTTGCAGTAAAAACAGAGTGATTGGTCACATATCCCTTTTCTCCTAGCGATCCATCTTCGGTTGTAAAGAAAAACTGTCCGAATGATTGATAGTCTGAAATGTCAATATGATCAGAAATCGATCTGGCTCCAATTAAAACTGTCACTTTTGCCGGATTTAATCCGCAAATTTTTGATAGAAATAGCATTGGTGCCACTCCGCTTCCTCCACCAATCAGTAGAATACGATCATTTTCAGTAGGTAGAGTAAATGATTTTCCTAAAGGGACAATGGCATTGATATTTTGCCCTTCTTTAGCATCAGTCAATTTCTTTGATCCCCTACCTAAAATTTTGACCAGCAATGATATGGTATTATTGGTGTAATCAACATCTAAAATCGAGAAAGGACGTCTGAGAAAAATCTCTGACGCATCCTTGATTTCAACATTGATAAACTGTCCGGGAAAAAGTTCGGATACCGGAATTGGTGACTGGAGTTTAAGTAGAAAATTATCTTTATTAAGTTTCTTATTTTCAAGCAATAATAAGTCTATTACCGTCTTTTTCATGTACATGAATTTGCCGGCAAATATAGTTTAAAATAATTATCGGGAAGGGCTATAAACTTTAAAAGTTTGATCTTTGAAGAAAACTACTATGCGTTCAATCGGTTTTTCAGGACTAAAAAATTGATCCTGAACCTCATTCTGACCCGCTTTTTTTTCAGGTACCGGTGGAATATCATTTTCCTGTGATATCAAAACAGGGGATTCTTTGATTTCTGGCTTTTCTAAAGTATCGAATTCATGCCTGGGTTGATCATTTGGAATTGATAGCTTGGTAGCAGGAGTTTTAACCGAATCAGTAAGTTGGTCAAACAAAGTATTCGTTTTTACAAGCGAGTCAACCATATTACCTTCACCAAGCATGAGCCATGTTGCATTCAGATCAGGAAATATCTGCAACATTTTCACCATAAACTGAAAACTCGGTTTATTTCTTCCATTTAATACATGTGTCACGTTAGAGCGCTGCACTCCAATCGAGTCTGCAAGCTGTGAAGGAGAGATTCCTTTGTAATCCATGAATTTCCTAATTCTTTCTTCCATAAAAATGTAAATCAAGTAATGCACAAAAGTAATAAACAAATGCCATTCAATGATTCACATATAGCAATTTGTATAGGTTACATTTGTACTCGAAGATAAATCATGTATCAAAAAAAACTTATAAAGTCATTGATAAATTACTTTATATGAAATATGTATATTACTGATATATTGTCATATAAAATCAATTATACTACTAATTATTCCTTTAGTTGACAGGTGTAAATAAATGTTTCAATAAACACTTAATTAGAAAGCATCTAACTTATTGAATTTGTATACTATATGCAATGTATTTATTAAATATATATTTGTTGTTTTTTGTGTTAGTAATGTTAATCATTTGTTCATTTAATTTTATCTGCCTTAGTAAATATTTTCAATTTACATTTGTTTTAATTTCGATATAGTACAAATGTAAATTGAAAATGGATTCAAATTCTGTTCTCTTTTGTAAATGGCTTTTAATCATCTCCCATTTAATAGGTGTCACATTTAAAATCTGTTCGATCAATGACCAAATTCAAGATTCTGCGATTTTTTGTGCCTTCTACCCTATCCGAAATTAAATATTGAATTCTAACAAGTTCAAAAGCACGGAAATATTGACGTAACAATCTTAATTTCTGATACTTATTGCCTATATCACTTGCTTCATCTATTTTCAACTCTGGAGAGAATTGGCAAAAAATGAACCTGAATATTCGAAATTTGAACTATCCAGACAATTCGGTGTATTAATTGAGTATTTTTCCTCTTTCAAAAAGATAAATCGTATGCGAGGTATACCTTCATCATTTTTGCTCTTGTTTTTCGCTTTCCTCTTTTTGGTTGAGCTTCTCTCCTATTCCGGAATTCTATTGCTGGTCAAACAGTCTGTTTATGGAATTCGCCGATTTCTAAATATTTCATATATTTTGATTAGTGTTGTTGCCTCTGGACTAATGATTTATTCCTTTTCAAATCCTGAACTTATAAAACATAGCCAGAACTACGCATTCTTCTATTTCGTCATTATTGTAAGTTTTTTGAATATGATTCCAAAGTCATTTTTTGCAGTTATGACTTTGATTTCATGGCTATTGAGATGGATTTCTGGTTGGCGGGTGCAGTTGCTGATTCTTTATGGATCATTTGTGCTTGCTTCGGGAGTTTTTGTTCTAATTATTTATGGCCATATCTGGGGACGATATTCCATAACGGAAGTGCATCAGGATTTGTATTTTGACAAATTACCACAGCAACTCGAAGGTCTTAAAATTGTCCAACTTTCGGATATTCATCTCGGGAGCTTTAATAAGAACCCCACAGTTTTAAAGGAAACTATGGACATTATCAATATGATTAAGCCTGACATCCTATTATTCACTGGTGATCTTGTGAATAATTTTGGTGACGAAATGGAAGGATTTGAGTCCTATCTTCATGGGCTTTCTGCCAAATACGGAAAGTATGCAATTCAGGGAAATCATGATTACGGAGATTATTACAGTTGGCCTGATTCAACATCTAAACAGATTAATCTGGATAAAATCAGGGATGGAATTGTTCTAAGCGGTTTTAAGCTCCTTTTAAATGAATGGGTAAATATTGAAGTTCAGGATACTTCATTCATTCTGATTGGCGTTGAGAACTGGGGGCATCCACCTTTTCCTCAATATGCAAAACTTGATAAGGCCATGAAAGGCATTCCCGACAATACATTCCGAATTTTAATGTCGCATGATCCTTCGCATTGGGGATCAATTGTGGTTCCGGAGACAGATATTCCATTAACTCTGGCAGGTCATACTCACGGAGCTCAGTTTGGGATTAAAATTGCGGGCATCGAATTTAGTCCGATTTATTTGATCCAAAAAAAATGGGGTGGGCTATATAAATCTGACAATCAGTTGCTTTATGTAAACAGAGGTCTTGGTACAATCGGATTTCAAGGTCGGATAGATATGCGTCCTGAGATTACAATTCTAACTTTGCATCAAACTAAAACCCATTAAAATCGATTGAGAAAAGAATATTGTATTGAAAATCATTGAATTCAGGACGATAAATTGTACGAAATCCAAGTTCAAGCGGTGCGAAAAATCTTAAAATATGCAGATCTGTAGTTAGTTCCAGGCCATAGGATTGCAATTTTATTTCGTGAGCATTCTGATTATTCAAGTTGTGATCAAGTACAGGTACTGAAAGCCAGGCCCAGTCATAAAATAAAGATGATTTTATCCGCTTAATATACAACAGTTTACTTAAGCTTAAATCGGGATAAAAAAGTGGCATTTTATAATCGGTAGCCAATGAGTACATTTTATTGTTTTGATAACTCTGAAATCCACGGGGAAAACGCACGAGATCTGAGAAGCTATGGTTTTCACTAAAACGTTTCACCTGATATCCCTGATATATTCTGAATCCTGAATTGGTGCTGAACCCCGGAAAATACAAGACTGACTGAATGCCGGAAAGCGTTCCGAGATCGTAACCGCCAAATGGAGTATGCCTGAAAACAACATCAAGTTGCTGACCCCATTTTGGCTGCAAAGCCTGTTTTGAAAGCCTTAGGAGGTTATATATAAATATCCGGTAAGACATGGAGTAGTAATTTTCAGGATATAAATCTACAAGTGAAGTATCAGATCCTGAGGAATTTACCAACGAATACTGAACTTCAGGGGTAACTGCCCTTGAATATTTTCCCTTCGAAAAATTGATTGGTATCCGAGCATCCAAATCCATTGAAAGTTCTTTCCAAACAAGCCGCTGAATAGTTGTATCGCTGCTTATAATTTCATTTGACCCGTTAATGGTATTGGTAACCTGATAGTAATTTGATGCTTGATTCCCATACGATACTTCAGCATTAAATACAGGGAATAGCCCGGAATAATTGAATCCAAGCCTGAATTTGCCGGTACGATCAGATATATTGTAATCATATCCTAAACGGGTTTCGGCCGTTCCCAAAAGATTCTGAGAAAACAGGGAAACTCCAGGTCGGATTTCATAACTGTTTACATCGAGGTATGCTGGAGCCCAACTGTGAAAATTGAACAAATGACCAAGTTTCGAATATTTTTTTGTCGGAAAATGCAGCGAATCAGTATTCGAAAAATCAGGAATGCCAATTTCCTGATTTGCCAAAACATGCGCCAAAGAATCGGTTTTTAATTGTATGCTTTCAACATTTCTCCGGAAGTCTTTTTTAGAAAGATTTAGTTCTCCTAATTGATAACCGTCGGATGTATAGTTGCTGAAAAGAAGTTGACTGCCTGATTTTGATACAATTGGATAATCAGCCCCAAAAGCAACCGAAGCAATTTCTGCGATTGTTTTACTTTTCAGATCCAACGAATAAATGTTATCGACTCCGGAAAAATCGGAAGAAAAGAAAATATGATTTTCTGAATAGGTTGGATTTTTTAGGTTCGCGAAGGTAAATTCAGTCAACTGCTGAAGTTGTTTGGTTTTTAAATTGACCGATCCTAAATATTTTCCTTTAGCTGAGAGACTGACGAAATAGAGGTTCTCCCCTTTTTCGTCCCAGTATGGCGTGAAAAAATATTGATTATCAACGGTATTAAACCGCTCTTTTGCAATTCCGGTTTTCAGATCAAATACCGACAGCGAAATATTGTTTTTAGCATCAACTTCAACCGCGGCAAACGTCTTTAAATCAGGGGAAATTGCAGGACTGAATAATTTATTCAGATTCTTGATCTCATAGCACTTTCCATTCTTTAGATTAAAAACCTGAATGACAGAGCGATCGGCATGTGTCCATCGAAGGTCAGCTCGCCTTTCAGCCCATATCAAAAGATTTTTCTCCAGCGATGCTGATTCTTCGAAGATGGTTCCCGGAGTATAGATTACTTTTTCTGATTTGTCAGGACCAATTTGTACAAACCGTCCGATGTCATTGAGCGTTATTCGATAGGCAACAATGAATGAATCCAAATAAAATTGCGGATACAGGTATTCGGTGTAAACTTTTTTTTGAGGCGAAACAATTGAAATAGAGTCTATTGATCTTGAAAGTAAATTCTGTTTCCAGTCTTTAGCTAAGTCCGTAAAAATTGATGAGTACAATTGCTTGGTTGATTGGTTTGTATTTTTCTTTACTGAAGAATTTAATGGTGTGATGGAAAGAGGTCGATTTCCAACTTTCTGAACTGCATCCGACCAAACTTCTGGTCCATATTTCTCACGACTTTTTCCAACCATCAAATACCCCAGTTCATAATGGTTCGGGACATAATCCTTGAAAGATCCCAAATAGGCTTTGTCAAATGAATATGCTTGCCGTTCAATCAATTGCGCGCGATAAGGCATACTAAACGAGGCCAAGCGTCCACGACCAGAATTCGATAAAGCCGTTTCGGTAACAACCGCATCGCCCTCTAAAAACCAAAATGGCAAATAAGCTCCAACCGCAATTGCAGTAGCCTGTTCACCTAGAATAATTTTTATCAGGCCGGGCATTTCGGTCTGAATTTTATCGAGCTGAACTAAGTGCCGGAACTCATGCAAAGCCAATTGCTCAAGCCAGTCTTGCGAATAAATTTTCTGGTTTGGTGTGGTAAAAAGCTCAATTCTTTTTGGTGCCCAGGCCACTAATCCATTTGAAATGACGGATCGGGTATGCAGAACCACCGATACTTTATGAGGTTTTGAATCAAGGGTTTTCCAGCCATATTCATATACTTTTTCAAGAACAAACGAAAGTCTTTGTGCTTGTTTTTCAAACTCTTCAGGATAAATAATTTGAAAATTTGAAGTATTTAATTGCTTCCAATCGATCGACGAAGGGTCTTGTCCGGTCTGAAAGAACTGAGCATTCGCATCGATTGCGTTGAAAATTATCAGTAAACCTATGATTGAAACTATCTTCATTTTGATCAATGGCATATTTCGGATTCAATATCTCACCTGCAAATTAATCATGCAGATTAAGTCAAATAAATTCCGTCTTGAAAAAGCTAAAACTAACGAAATTATTTTAATTCAATTTATTGAACAGAAAGTATCCTGAAGAAATGCCCTATTCACCCAAGTTTGTTAATTTTGACTCTTTCTTAAAAAAGCAGACACCTTGAACATTAGTTTCGATTATAATCTGGCTGGACTATTCGTAGCATTGTCCATTATTTTAGCAGCAGGCTTCAGTTATTTGTTGTATTACAGGAATCCTGAAAATATAAGTCTGAGCCGGTTGCAAAAGGGATTGCTGGCGTTTCTGCGTTTTATTTCATTGGTTCTGATTTTTGTTTTTCTGCTTTCGCCATTGATGGAAAGTACGAAGAAGATCAAACAACTTCCAATTTTAGCGGTGGCTTTTGATAACTCACAATCTGTCAAACCTTTCTCTTCCTCCTACCAACAATTTTCACAGGCAATTAAAGATCGGCTGGACGAAGACTATCAGCTTGAATTTTGGACGTTTGGCGAAAAGCTTGATAATACCGAAAATTTTACGGGTTCTGATCGTAAATCGGACTATGGACAAATAATTAAATCGCTGAAAAACAATTCGGTGAATAGAAATGTCGGAGCTTTAATTTTGATTGGCGATGGAATCTATAATCAAGGACAGAACCCTGAAAATCTGGTTTCGGAACTAAAATTTCCGGTTTATACACTTGGAGTTGGCGATACAACCCATAAGACTGATGCACTTATAAGAAAAGCTAAAACCAACAAAATAGCTTTTCTTAAAAATAAGTTTCCAGTTGAAATTGAAATGAAGTTTTCGAAACTAAAGAATAAATTGGCTTACCTCGACATTGAGCACAATCAGAAAAAAATCTATTCGAGCACCATCGTGATTGATTCTGATGATAATTTCAAACTCGAATTTGTCAATCTGGATGCCACTGAAACCGGTTTGCAGCATTACAAAATCAAGTTGAGACCTTTTGCTGATGAGGTAAATCTGAAAAATAATGAATTTGAATTTGTGATTCAAATTCTGGAAAATAAGCAAAAAATATTGATGCTCAGCGACGGTCCGCATCCTGATCTTGGTGCTATTCGCAGCAGCATTTCAGAACTTCAAAAATATGAAATAAAGACAGTTACTGGCAATGATGTACCCGATAGTCTTTCCAATTACAGCTTGATTATTTTGAATCAAATTCCATCAACAAAAAACGTTGCAAGTAAGCTTCTGACCAAAATAAAAGGGAGTCGGATTCCGGTTTTATTCCTAATTGGACCAAACACATTGCTCGATCAATTCAATTCGCTTGAATGGGGTCTAAAAATTACGACCAGTAAAAATACCGAAGAAGTACAGGCTTTATTTGACAAGAATTTTTCATTGTTTGTCCTTTCAGAAGAAACAAAAAATGCGCTGGGAACTTCACCTCCTTTGCTATCTCCTTTCGGAAATACTCAGCTATCTCCGCTGATACAGAACCTTGCTCTTCAGAATATCAGGAATATACAAACGAATAAATCTATGTTGGCATTTGGAACCGATAAAGGACGTAAAATTGGTTTTATTGTTGGTGAAGGACTTTGGCGCTGGCGATTATACAATTATCAAACAAGCGGCAACCACGATGCATTTAATGATTTGACACAAAAGATGATTCAATATCTCGCTTTGAAGGAAAACGAAGATAATTTTAATGTCTATCATCCGGCACTTTTTCAGGAGACCGACGCCATTGAATTTAGAGCCGAATTGTATAACGATAGCTATGAGCTTGTGAATACGCCGGAAGTCAACATCCGAATTGTGAATGACAGTCTGCAGGAATTTGCCTATCAATTTGATCGTATTGATGATTTTTACGTTCTGAATGCCGGGAATCTGGAGCCAGGTGATTATACCTTTGAAGCCGAAACCGATCTGGGGAATCAGCATTTCACCGAAAAAGGAAGCTTCAGTATTGTGAAGAGTGAGTTGGAAATTCAGAATTTGCAAGCTGATTTTGACCTCCTGAACCAATTATCGTCGCAAACTGGCGGAAAGTTTTTCGAATTAACAGAATATGGCACATTACTTGATACAATTGTGGCGAATAAACAGATTACGGTTCAGCAACATCAGCAAACATTTCAAACCGAATGGATTAATTTGAAATCTGTTTTTTTAATCTTAATCCTGCTGCTGGGTGTTGAATGGTTTCTCAGAAAATATTGGGGTATTTATTAATTGATTCAAATAATGGCGCCGTTCAGAAGAATTACATACTTCCACTTTACTTTACTTTTCCTTTCAGGAATTGTTTTATTTTCGTGTAAAGGAAATTTTGCTGCACTGACCATCGAAAATTCGCATCCTGCAAAAGAAGAACTTCCTGCTGATATCCAAAGCATTACTTTGATGAACCGCAGTATGACAAACGAGTTTGAAAATTACCGGGAAGATTCTCTCCAAAATTATTTTTACAGAAAAGGATACCAGCTTTCGAAAATTGTACTTGACAGCACAGCCGCAGATACCACCATTATGGCACTGGCTGCACTTCTTTACGAATCGGGACGGTACGATGTGGTTGTTCCGGTCGAACGGAATATGAAACGCGAACTCTCCTACTATTTTCATCCGGATCCGCTGACTTCCGAACAAGTTGCTAAAATCTGCGCGGATTACGATACCGATGCACTGATGGTTTTGGAACGATTCGTAACGAAGACGATGGCCGATTATACTTCCGAAAAATATATGGATGCAAGTACCGGCTATTTTCGTTCTTATTATGCCTCACTTGACCTGAAATACGATGCCTACTTCCGGATATATCAACCCGGTAAAACGGCACCGGTAAAAGAAATAAATCTGATTGACACCATCAATTGGGAAAGTGCAGATAATACACAGGAACTGATGCTTCGGAAATTGCCTTCAATCAAGCAAGCTTTAATCAATGCTGGAATCAAAACCGCGCTTGACGTTGACGAAAAGCTCTCTCCTACCTGGACTTCTGAAAAAAGAGGATACTTTTTGATTGAAAGGAAGGATGATCCCGGAAAGAAGTTCATGGATGAAAGCAATTATCAGGAGGCTGAAAAATATTGGGCTGAATTGGCCCGGTCGACCGATAAGAAAATAAGAAGTAAAGCTGAATATAACCTTGCACTAATCAGTGAATTGAATGGAGATATAGATGGGGCAATTGAATGGGGGTTAAATTCATTTTATTCGTACTACCGGCATCAGACTGAAACATATCTAAAAAAACTTGAAGCCCGAAAAATAACCTTACAAAAAACAGAATAACATGAATCGAAAGTCAGGATTGATTTGGTTTGTTGTGTTGTTGAGCCTAAGCTCGTGTGTGAGTTATGAGAAGTTTTCCATAGAAGTAATAAAGCCTCCCAAATTTGCAATGCCACCGGAAATAAGGAAGATCGCAATTATTTCCCGTAATCTGAAGTACAAAAATGACACGTTGCAAAACTATCAGGCTGTTGACCGCCGACTTGTAAAAGATAAAATTAAGGGCAATCTGGATAGTTTGGCACGGGTAATTTGTATTGACAGTCTTGCCAGCAAATTATTGTCGCAGAACCGTTTCGATAGTGTTCTGGTTGTATCAGTCGGTACTTTGACACCAATGCGTGTAAAAGAAGTACGCCCAAACTTGCCGGAATGGTATTCTAAATTTGCCGGTCAGACCAGAGCGGATGGCCTGATTTTGTTGGATATGTTTTCGTGCTTTTATAGCCAGTCAACCGAAAATGCTGTGGCAAATGTGGTGACTTCAAATATCTGGTCGTTTTACGACTGCAATAAACAAAAAATAACCAATCGTTTTGTGCAGATTGATACGCTTTACTGGGATGGAACTGATGAATCGGGTAAGGTGAAGAAAATCCAGATTCCTAAAAAGGAGGTCGCGATTCCGATTGCAGCGGGAGTGATCGGAGAGAATTACGCGAAGCACATACAACCATCGTGGACCATGGTTTACCGCGAGATTATGACCTGTGACAATCCGGAATTTGAAAAAGCGACCAAACTTGCTCAAAAGAGCGAATGGAATGCAGCTTCTGCCATCTGGCAGAACTATGCTGAAAGCAAAAGCAAGCGGAATAAAATTGTTTCGCTCTACAATCTGGCCCTCGCCAGTGAGATGAACGGAGATGTTGAAAAGGCGCTAAAACTAACCAGTCAGGCTGCCAATGCGAGTTCCGGAGTTTTCCGGTCGGCAGAGAACGAGGCTGTTCGCAAATATTCGGGTATCCTTTATCAGCGTAGAACTGAGATTAATAAGTTATGCGTTCAGGATGAAACCCGATAGAATTTTACTACCGCTTTTAGTGGGTCTGATCTTTTCATCGTGTGTGATGACCAATCAAATAAGGACTTTGCAGATTGAAATTTTGAGGCCAGGAATCTTTAATATTCCTAAGGACCTTACGGTAGCTATTATTCATCGCGATCTGTTCCAGTCTGATACTTGCAATTTCTACTATTCGAATGGTTATATAAAGAATCAGGATTCCATTCAGGCATACAATAACTATTTAGACGCAGTTGCTAATCACCAAATTTCAACATTTAAATTTCCGATTAAACACATTGGTCTTTATGAAACGACTTTGGACACGTCGATAAAATATTCTGACCTTGCGGATACCTGCATCTCTGGGCTGGTCAATTATTTTAAGGAAGAAGAATACTTTAAACAGGTGACTAAATCTAGTGATAGTTTAAATTCTCTTTTAAAAGAAACAGGGCTGATATCAACAAAGGAAGAACTGTTTGAAAAAATCGGTTCGGATGTGTGTATCTTTCTGGATTTCCTCGATCTAAATACTACTTATAATCGGAATTTTTCAACTCCTTTCAAAACCAAGGCAAGCCTAATATGGACGGTTGCCTTTAAAACCGACAGCCTGGCATACAGTTATAACCAGCTTGACACCCTTTTTTACGATCAATCACAACTTTACACATATAACAACGCTAAAAACAAGATTCTCGGGCAACTGGTCAATAGTTCGTGTATTTATATGGGGAGTTCATTTGGAGCTAAAATGATTCCAAACTGGATACAGGCTGAACGCATGTACTATAAGTCGAAAAACACTGAAATGCTTAAGGCTGAGAACTATGCAATCGGTCAGGATTGGTTGAAAGCTGCCGAAATATGGAATCAGCAATCGAAGAATAAGAATGATAAAATTGCAGCAAAGGCTTGTTACAACATGGCTTTAGCTTGCGAAATGGAAGGAAAACCCGATGTAGCAATTGCCTGGCTGGTTAAATCCTTTTCGAGTCTGAAGAAAAACGATGAAGTTCATAAATACAATTGCCAGCGATACGTGAATGTTCTGGCTTTGCGAAAACTGGAAATTGAGCGATTGGCAGAACAGGTTAGCCAACAAGAGATTGACTCAGAAAAATAAGAATTGATTTATACGATCCTAAAATGATTTCAAAAAGATACACTCTATTTCTTGGTATGACATTTTTTATCCTGACTTCATGCAGGACAACAGAAAGCATCAAAACCATACAGATAGAAGTCATGAAACCCGTAGATTTTAGCATTCCTGAAGATGTTAAAACGATTGCCATTTTCAACCGAAATTTCAAGAGTCATTTCGATACTTTATACAACATTGGCGCCAGTCAATTTAAGGTTGATACAACATTCGATAAAACTGCATTTTCGAATTGTTGTGTCGATGGTCTGTCCAATTTTTTGGAACAGGAAGCCTTCTTTCAGAAAGTGAGCAATTACCGCGACAGCTTGGATATCAGTCAGAAAGATACTGATTTAAATTATAAATATTCTGATTTATTCGGAATTACCAAGGCAGATGCCTTAATTTTTCTTGATCTTTTGCAATTCGAAAATGGAGTGTTTGTTTATTTTGATGGCACTTTTCGCACCAGAGCTGCCTTATCGTGGACGATAATCTTTAAAAATAAAACCTTCCCAGAGAACTTTAATTCTATCGATACGCTATACTTTAGTAAATCGCAGTACCATGATGTTCAGGAAAAGAAACAACAATCTCAACAAATCTATGAGGACATTTCCAAATTTCTCGGAAAATCATTTGGAAAAAAACTGATTCCGTCATGGGTACAGGTTGATCGCATGTATTATCATTCGAAAAATTCTGAAATGATTAAGGCTGAGAATTATGCGATCAATCGGGATTGGCTGAAAGCTGCTGAAATCTGGAATCGGCAAACCAAGAATAAAAATCAGGAAATTGCAGCCAAAGCCTGTTACAACATGGCATTGGCTTGCGAAATGGACGGCAAATATGATTTGGCAATCGAATGGTTAAACAATTCAAATACAATTTTGATCAAACAGAATGAGCAATACAAAGCCAACTGTAAGCAGTATATCAGGGTTTTAAATTCTAGAAAAGATGAGATTGAAAAATTAGAAAAACAGATTCGTTGATGAAAAGTTATATTGAGGAATATAGTGCTTTAAAAAAATAAGAAACCCTGAAATCGCTATTTAGCCAGCGATTTCAGGGTTTCCTGATTCATTAAATTGAACTATTTTTTTGATGGATTACCCATATTTTGGTAGATCACCGGTCCTTTTTGTATGGCCATAAATATTAAAGCAATTCCGGTAATTATAAACGGAATACTCAACCATTGTCCCATGTCCAGACTCATTCCCTTCTCCCATGGCTCCTGTACTTCTTTGATGAATTCAATCATGAATCGGGTGCCAAAAACGAAAACAAAAAATACACCGGTTAAAAGTCCCTGATAGTCTTTGGCTTTGGCTTTCCAATACATAAACCAAAGCACACCGAAAGTAAACAGGTAACTCAGCGATTCATAGATTTGTGTCGGGTGTTTGGCGACAGTTTCTTGGTTTCTTTCGAAGATAAATCCCCAGGGCAAGCTAGTTTCTACGCCATAAATTTCAGAATTCATCAGGTTACCGAAACGAATCATGGCACCCACTAAAACCGAAGGCACCACTACCCGATCTAAAATCCAAAGCAAATTGCGTTTCGATACCATTTTGCTATAAATAACCATCGCAATAATAATCCCAATTACCCCACCATGACTGGCTAATCCTCCCTGCCAAACATACAGTATTTCAATCGGATGCTGCGAATAATAGTCCCAGCCATAGAAGAAAACATGTCCCAACCTCGCTCCAACAACAGTTGCCACAATCAGGTAAATGAACAAACTTTCGAGCCATTTCAAATCAACATTTTCACGCTTGAACATCTTTTCAACATGACTATATCCAAAAAGGAATCCCAATGCAAACATCAGTCCGTACCAACGAACATGAATGGGGCCTAACGAAAAAATCTCAGGGCTAACGTTCCAGTGAATGAATGAAAGAATGTTCATATTATTGATTGCGGTTAAATATATTAGTAAAAAGGAAAAAGGAAAGAGAAAAGAGGAAAAAAGATTTGACTGTGATTTTCCTTATTCCTTTTTTCCTCTTTCCTTGTATTAGTCTGCCAAATCTTTACCGTGACACGATTTAAACTTTTTGCCACTGCCGCAGGGACAAGGATCGTTTCTCCCTACCCTTTTCTCGACCCGGATTGGCTGCACTGTTTTTTGCTCACGGGGAGCCTCTGGGGCACGGTTCGGATTGATGGAGCTGCTTGGTATTTCCTGTTTCGAGGTTGATAATTTACTCAAATCAAGCCCTTTGCGTTCCTGAGCCTCACGAATAGGCGGCTGTGATTCCATGATTGGGATATGACCTTTAGCAAGTATTGATATGATCTGTCTATTTACCTTGCTAATCATCACTTTAAACAAATTAAACGATTCAAATTTAAAGATCAGAAGCGGGTCTTTTTGTTCGTAGGTTGCATTCTGAACCGATTGTTTCAGATCGTCCAATTCGCGAAGTTGTTCTTTCCACGAATCGTCTATAGTCGATAAAACTGTTTGTTTTTGGTATGATTTAACCAACTCTCTCCCTTGGTTATTATACGCTTTTTCTAAATTGGTTACAATCTGGAAAATGTGTTTTCCATCTGAGATTGGTACTACAATGTTCGTATACATGTGCGATTGTTTCTCGTACACATCGCGAATAACAGGATAAGCCTGTTTTGCGATAATCTCCATTTTTCTGGAATAGGTTGCAACCATTTCCTGATAGATTTTATCCACCAGATCGTCAGTTTTCATGTTGTTGAAATCCTGCTCTGCAACCGGCGATTCCATCGACATCAGGCGAATTAATTCCATATTGAATTCATCGAACATTCCGCTACCCTGATATTCAGAAACCAGATTCTCGATCACATCATACATGGTATTCAGGATATCTACCTCCAAACGATCGCCAAACAAGGCATGGCGACGTTTTTTGTAAATGACTTCACGCTGTGAGTTCATCACGTCATCGTATTCGAGCAAACGCTTACGAATACCGAAGTTATTTTCTTCTACTTTCTTCTGAGCACGCTCAATGGATTTGGTAATCATCGAATGCTGAATCATTTCACCTTCTTTCAAGCCGATTTTATCCATGATTCCGGTAATGCGGTCGGAACCAAACAATCGCATCAAATCGTCTTCGAGCGAAACAAAAAACTGTGAAGAACCCGGGTCGCCCTGACGTCCTGAACGTCCGCGCAACTGGCGGTCGACACGGCGCGATTCGTGGCGTTCGGTACCAATAATAGCCAAACCGCCCAATCCTTTTATTTCCGGAGTTAACTTGATGTCGGTACCACGACCAGCCATGTTGGTAGCAATAGTAACCATTCCGTTTACACCGGCATCGGCCACAATTTCGGCTTCGCGGGCATGCATTTTGGCATTCAGTACGTTGTGCTTAATACCACGCATTTTCAGGTAACGGCTTAACAATTCCGATATTTCAACCGAAGTTGTTCCAACCAGAACCGGCCTTCCTATTTTATTTAGCTCAACAATTTCGTCAACAACTGCACTGTATTTTTCGCGCTTGGTTTTATAAACCAAATCCTCGCGATCGTCGCGGATGACTTTCCGGTTGGTTGGAATAACCACCACATCCAGCTTATAGATGTCCCATAACTCACCTGCTTCAGTCTCGGCAGTACCGGTCATCCCAGCCAGTTTGTGATACATCCTGAAATAATTCTGAAGTGTAATGGTGGCAAAAGTCTGAGTAGCGGCTTCAACCTTAACATGCTCCTTGGCTTCAATAGCCTGGTGCAAACCATCTGAATACCGGCGACCTTCCATGATACGTCCGGTTTGTTCATCCACAATTTTTACCTTATTATCAATCACCACATATTCCACATCTTTTTCGAACATGGCATAGGCTTTCAATAACTGATTGATGGTATGTACACGTTCAGATTTGATGGCGTAATTGGTTAGCAATTCGTCCTTTTTTGACAATACCTGCTCTTTGGTAAGTTCTTTATTATTTTCAATTTCAGCGATTTCAGAACCGACATCAGGTAAAATAAAGAATGTTGGCTCGTCCACATCACCCGAGATCAAATCGATACCTTTATCGGTCATTTCTACTGAATTCTGCTTTTCTTCGATCACAAAAAACAGAGGATCGGTAATGATATGCATGAGCTTGTTGTTGTCCACCATGTGGTAATTCTCTGTTTTGGTCATCATGGCCTTGATTCCCTCTTCGCTCAGGAATTTGATCAGCGCCTTATTCTTTGGAAGACCTTTGTGTGCTCTTAAAAGCAATATCGAACCAGCTTCCTTCTCGTCCTTGGTGGCGTTCGGATTATTCAAAATTCTTTTAGCATCCGAAAGGCATTGATTCACAAGGTTTCGCTGGGCGGCAGCAAGCTTTTCAACTTTAGGTTTTAATTCTTCAAACTTCTGAATTTCACCTTTTGGAATTGGTCCCGAAATAATCAATGGCGTACGGGCATCATCGATCAAAACCGAGTCGACCTCATCAACAATTGAATAATGGTGTTTACGTTGAACCAGATCGCGTGGACTGGTCGCCATATTGTCGCGCAAATAGTCGAAGCCGAATTCGTTATTTGTACCATATGTAATGTCGGACAGATAAGCTTTGCGACGTCCTTCGGAGTTAGGTTGATGTTTGTCAATACAATCCACGCTTAATCCGTGAAATTCAAAGATTGGTCCCATCCATTCCGAGTCGCGTTTCGACAAGTAGTCGTTCACGGTCACTAAATGTACGCCCCTTCCGGCAAGCGCATTCAGGAATACAGCAAGGGTCGCAACCAGCGTTTTTCCTTCACCAGTGCCCATTTCAGCCACTTTTCCCTGATGCAAAACTATACCTCCAATCAGCTGAACGTCATAATGAACCATGTCCCAGGTGATCTGGTTTCCACCAGCCATCCATTTGTTTGACCAAATTACATTTTCACCATCTATTTCAATACTGTTGCGGGTAGCAGCCAAATTACGGTCGAAATCACTTGCTTTTACAATAACCTGTTCATTCTCGAAAAACAGTTTTGCAGTTGCCTTCACAATCGAAAATGCTATTGGCAGAATTTCATTCAAAACTGCTTCCAGTTTATCTGTAATCTTTTCTTCGAGCTTGTCAATTTCCTGATAAAGCTTTTCACTTTCCTGAATTTCAACAGTTTCAACGAGGTCGTTTAACTCTTTAATACGGTCTTCTTCTGGTTTTATCCGCTCTTGAATCAGAGCTTTTAACCGAGCCGATTCGCTGCGCAGTTCATTGTTAGACAACAATTTAATACGCTCGTATTCTTTTTTAATAAGTTCAAGAAGTGGGGCAATCTCAGCCATGTCCTTGTCAGCTTTATTGCCGAGAAATTTGCCTAGAATTTTATTTAAAAATGCCATTATTTAGTTTTTAAATGATCAAAATTTTAAAGTCACAAATGTAGTTATAATGTTTAAATCCTGAATTGGTTTTTACGATTATCATGCCACCAGCTAAAACGAAGAAAGACCGGACAGAATTGCCTTTTTAGGCTTATAAACTGACAATAAATCAGCAATATAGTCAGGATACATTATGTGACACTAACAATTCATGATAAAAAAGGATTTTCGAATGATGATTTATTGTCCTACTTTTGAGCTTTCAGAAAAATACAAACGATGACCGACTTCTCAAATCAGTGTTTCGTATGCGGCATAGAAACAGATCCTCAAATTTCTAAAAAGAATAAACAACTCAATCTGCCTGTTTGCGATAATTGCAATGGAACGGATCGGGAGAAAAGTGCGGTAGAAGACTATCTGGAAGGTATGGCAGAAGGATTTGTATGCGGATGTATCTAAAATCAGACTATTTACAAGCTTTTTAATTCCTGAATATATTTTTCCAAACGGTTTAGTCCTTCGATGATATTTTCGAGCGAATTGGCATACGAAAAGCGTAGGTATCCTTCACCATTTTCACCAAAATCAATACCCGGAGTTACGCCAACATGCGCCTTTTCCAAAATATCAAAGGCCAGTTTATACGAATCAGATAAAAGATGGCTGGCATCCACAAAAACGTAAAATGCCCCAGTTGGCTCAACAGTAATCCTGAAACCCATTTCACGCAAACGTCTGATCATATATTTACGTCGCTCGTTATATATGTTTCTCATGTGCTCAACATCGGCATCGGCATCGCGCAAGGCTGCTATACCGGCTCGTTGAGCCACCGAACTGGCACAAATAAACAGATTCTGCTGAAGTTTTTGCAAGGGTCGCACAAATTCTTCCGGAGCAATTACATAACCCAACCGAAGCCCCGTCATGGCATATAATTTCGAAAATCCATTCAGAACAAAAGCTTTTTGGGTATATTCGAGTATAGTATGCGCACGGCCTTCGTAAACCAGTCCGTGATAAATCTCGTCCGAAATAATATATGGCGAAAAGCTGGCAATCGATTTCAAAGTTTCTTCCGAAAGCAGATTGCCGGTTGGATTCATCGGACTATTAATCAGGATGGCCTTTGTGCGGTTAGTTAATGCCGAGCAAATATTTTCTGACCGGTATTGAAATCCATCTTCTTCCAGAACCGGCACTTTAACCATTTTTGCCCCGGAGAGACTAATGAAATTCGGATAACAGGCATACCCGGGATCGGAAAGTATAATTTCATCATCAGGATTGCATAACGCATACAAAATCATTAGTATGGCCGGTGAAGTTCCTGAAGTTACAATAATCTGATCCGGAGAAATGCAAACATTATAGTTTTTTAGGTAGGTATTACAAATTTCCTGTCTCAATTCCGGATCACCCAAACTATGCGTATAATGAGTTTTACCTTGTTTTACAGCCACTTCGGTAGCTCGTGATACGCATGACGGGACATCAAAATCGGGTTCACCCACTTCGAGATGAATGATGTTTATTCCTTGTTTCTCAAGAATGGAAGCTCTTTCCAGAACTTCCATGACAATGAAAGGAGTTATATTTTTCGCTTTAGTTGAAATCATTTTGGTTTTATTTTGAAACATCGAAAGTAATGAAAGTACTGCGATTGTCTTCTTTTGAAAAATAATATGGGCAATTATGTTTTAAAAAAAAGAAAAAATTAATTTTACTGAATCTCCAAATATGGATAAGACCACATTTATGAAAAAGGCTCTAATTATTGGTATTTTTTTCGTTTCGATGTTTCAGATGGCATATTCTCAGAAAAATGCAAAACCGATCATCTCTTCTAATAATTTTATCAATCCCACGGAGTTGTGGGAATCGATTGGCTTAGGTGTCCTCAATTTTGAAACCGATGTCATGTACATTTACGGAAAAATCTATGTAACTCCTTCAATGCCTGACAGTGCTAATCACAAATTGCCTACACTTGCCGAAGCCTACCTCTACCCCCTTTACAGCCAATTTAAGAAGAATAGTGGGGAAATACTTCCCGGTTATTCCGGAGATATCTTTCTGATTCTTAACTTCAATGCTCAACCAGTTCAGGTATATAAACAATTGGTGACAGAAATGCGCCCTTTTGCTGATATGCTTACCAGTAAAATTCTAGGGGCTGAGCATCAGGGGAAAATTCAAATCCTGATCAAAGATAAAATCCAGTTGGATAAAATAAATGGTGTAAAGCCCAGTTTTCTAGGATTGGTGGGTAATTTGAATGACATCGAAAAAAATATTGATTCAGAAAGGATGCCATTAATCGAGGTTAATTTCGGTGATATCACGAACTGGAAAGGTACCGGAAATATTCCGTTTGAGGACTTTGTGAAAATTAAAGATCTTGTGGCTAAAGTACATACGCAGAAGAAAAAAATCAGCATATCGAATTGTCCTAATAATAAATCAGTGGCCGATTTGATTAAAACCTCGAAGGCAGATTTTGTCAACACTCAGGATGCAACGCAAATGGCTGTATTTTTTGAAGGCGCAAAATAAGCTGATTGTTAAGGAATATAGGCAACTTTCCCGATAATTGTCCGGCCACCGGCTTCCAGATTAACCAGATAAATACCTGGTCTTTTCCCTGTGAAATTCAGAACCAGTCTGTTTTGTCCATTGATTGTGAATGGTATATTCTGTTTTTTACCCAGAAGGTCATAAACAGCAATTTCTTCCTCGCATTCAATCGGATCAACCGTTTCAATATTTAATTGCGAGGTTCCTGAAATCGGATTTGGGAAAAACCTTGCTTCAGACAAATCATTTTTAAAATCAAGAATTCCATTCGGATCATCAATATTACAGGCAATTACTTCGGTGAGCAAAGCAGATCCATTGCCATTCAGGTTATATGTATTATAATCTTTCCAGCCAGTTTGATTCTTAATGAATAAACTGTTGGTAACATCCGATTTTCGGTTTGCCATATACACCACCAAGGTATCACCAGTGTGTAACTGCGAAATGTTATACGAAATGAAAAAATTCCCTACCGTTTTTACCGGGGTTTTAAATGCGATATAATTCATGGCATCGTTGTAGAACTTCTTGATTGGATAGCTTTCAGTATACAACAAAGATTCAGGTTTATCATTTCCACTATAAACCTGAATATCAATACTCGAATTATCATACATCGGATTGATTTTTACTTTTGCAATTCCAAAAGTAATGCCTTGAACTTCACAGTTCTTTTTAATTTCTGAGGTTTTCGAAACCTTGAATTGTTCAGCAAAATCAGTGTATCCGGCCGAATTTGACCCGCTCCAATAACCTTTCTTAGTCAATCCACTTGTTATTTGCATAACAGCCTGAATATCGCTTTCTTTAAAATTGGTAAAAGGTTTACATTGCATTTCTCCTGATCCGGAATATATTCCATTTAATTTTTGAGCATTCATATCCAATGGATCGAGCCAGAATTTGAGCTGTTTATTTGTTTCTTTTCGATAATTCCAACTCATTGCAAATTTCTCGAAATAGTCGTTTTTTCGGGAAACACAAGTTGCTGAACCGCCTGTGAGAGTTCCAATCAGGTGCTTGTTTTGATCAAATAATCCGCCACCTGATGAACCACTTTCGGTTACTCCATATTCCCAGGTTTTCACATTCCAGAAACCATTGGCAATGTAGCTGCCACTAAAACTGCCACTTGCAGCACTCTGTTGATCAATGGATATTTTTTTAATATCACCAACCGGATGATGTATCGAGTATGAAGAAGTAGGTGCAGCACTCATCATATTCCAACCGGCCAGAAAAGTTCTGTAATTATAGGGCGGAATGGTATTCAGTCGAACAAGTGCAAAGTCGAGGCTATCAAAGGAAGCTTTCAATGAACTTCCAGACATTGAACGGCTTACATCCCCGTCAATTGAAGGAACATTATAAATTGAGCAGTACGGAGCTTCATAATTAAAAAGAAATATGGAAGACTGCGCTTGTTTCTCGCTGTTGATGCAATGATTGGCCGTTAAAATATAAGGGATTCCATCGAGTGCAGTGTTGTTCATCATTGTTCCCGAGCAAATATCAGTGCCTTCGATGATAATCCGGCAAACTGCATCGCGCACTTCTTCCGATCCGTTTGCTACATCGCAATTGATATTGTAATTACATATTCCGGAAACTCCCAGTGGCCGGTGATCAGAGTATGTTACACCTAGAAAATCATGCGCAACTTTCGTTATTTTGAATTGACCCTGAAAAGATGTTTTTACGGGTTCTTCATACTGAACCAATAATTCATCTCCTTCAACCGGTTCAATCGCAAGTATCTGACTATCTGTATTGTTTTCAGAGGTATATGCACCTTTTATTTCACCAGATTTCAAACTAATCAGAAATAAGCGGGAATGCTCAGGCAATTTAAACTGTTCGAGAATTAGGTTTATTGAATATGCCCCAGTCGATCGAATGTACAATTGCCACACATTTACTTCGCTCGTATTGAACCATTTTCCCGAATTCGTTAAAGAAAGTGATACCGGAAATGAGAAGGCAAACTTTAAAGGTTTAAGCTGAAGTGAATCAGGCTGACTATACATTTTACTCATCATTTGGTTGTCAACTCGCGGCATAACAACCAAATCGTTATCGGTAGAATTTGATTTAAGCTTTTGAATTTCAATAGGAATTCCTCCCTGGGAAATCTGTCCTTTTACCGCTGCTGGTAAAAGAATTGAAAGGATAAGGACTAATTTATAGATGATTTTAAGACTCATTTCCGTATACCTGTGAGCCTCAAAAATAGATAAAATATTTAAACAAGATCTACTTCACGGAAAAGCTGCTATTTTTGATATCCAAAATTGTTGTAAACGTTCGAAAGATGACCAACTTCACCACTAGTAAATATTTTGACTTACATACTCATCGGATAAAAGGAAACGATACTGTTCAAATCCTGAATATTTTTGCGCAGGATATGCCCGATTATACTGCTGAAAATCTGTTTTCCACAGGCATACATCCCTGGCACATCGAAAAAGTAAATCAGGAGTTTAGTTTTCAGACAATTGAAAAGGTTTGTGAACTGAAAAACATGCTTGCAATTGGAGAGTGCGGGCTTGACCGGTCAATTGCTACGAACTTCGCTCTTCAGGAAAAATATTTTAAAGACCACATACTTGTGGCGGATAAATTCTCAAAACCTCTGATTATACATGGTGTGCGTGCGTATTCCGATCTTTTAAAGCTAAAAAAGGAAACGAAATCCCGAGTGCCTTGGATACTTCATGGGTATCAGGGAAACCATCAAACTACTCAGAATCTGATCGCTCACGGGTTCTACTTTTCGGTAGGCGAATTATTTCTGAAGACGATTTCAAAACATGAAGTCTTGAAAGTCATTCCACTCAACCATTTATTTCTTGAAACTGATGATCGTCAGATTTCAATCGAAGATATATATTCAATGGCTGCAAATGCACTGGAAATTGACAAAGAAGAACTCATCGCTGCAATCCGGGATAATTTTACGAGACTATTTGGAGCGAACAAAGAAACTTCCTGAATGTAGAACCGAAAATAATCCTGCACGCTAAAAACAACGTAAAAGTGTTTCATACAACAATATACATTCAAGCATAAAGCCTTTAACAAATATTTAATCTGAATTTATCTAAACAATTTCGCCAGAAAATTGTCTTTTCCTAAAAACTGTTTATGTTTGCATTCGAATCTATCAGATTTTCAACAATGAATCATTTCGCAAAAAATAGTACTTCTCTTGTTTCCCATTCAATGGGATGCGCTGATTCTATGATTTCTGTTATGTCTATGATAATGCGCCAGCCTTCAGCGGTGTGATTATCATGTTGTTTGAAGGCTGAACCCACAACTATTTCTTTATCCAAATTTCATTTTTAAACTTTTATCATGTCAAATTGTGTCGTACGATTTGGTGGAAGCAGTTTGTCGAAGAATCCAGTTATGGAGGCTTTTGCAAGTCTTCTGGCCGACAATGGAAATAACACAACTGTTGTAGTATCCGCCGTTCCTGAAATACAACAATCAATCGAGCAAGGCATCGATCTTCTGATTAATAATGCCGCAACTGCCGATCTGATTATCAGTCAGATCAATACAATTATTTTGCAAAAGATTGTATCAATTGATGGTATTGAATCAGACGAAAATATTAGTAATGAGTTGATTAATCTGAGTAATTTGCTCAAGGGAATCGAATTTACGGGCGATTTCTCACTTGCCTTAAAAGATCAGGTGATCAGTTTTTCGGAACGTATTACATCAAGTATCCTTCATTTATTCCTGATAAACAATCAAATCAGTTCAGAAATCAGTTATCCTGAAGAAATTGGATTGAAAGTCACCGAGGAATATGGAAATGCAAGCATCCTCTATAACGAGACCAATGAACTGAACGAATTGCTTTCGAAAGGAATTATTTTGATTCCCGGATCCTATGGTTTAACTTCAGGCGGAAAAATTGCCCGGTTGGGAAAAAATTCAGCAGATTATTCTGCAGCAGCTATTGCAAGGCTTTCAGGATCAAGCGTACTTCAATTGTGGGAACTTGATAAAGAGTTCCGCACATCGGATTCAGATTTTGTGGCTGATTCAAAACCAATTCCATTTCTGACCTATGATGAAGCTTCTGAATTATCTTATTTCAGTGAGCTTTCCATTCACCCGCGAATCGTTGAACCACTTATTCACAACCACATTCCGATTCACGTATTCCGCCTTCAGAACAAGGGAAAAGAGCTGACCACGATCATCAATTCCGAATCGCTTGTTTCACCCAATGTGGTAAAAAGTGTGGTACATACCGAAGAAATTGCAGTTTTGAAACTGAACGGCCCGGGAGTGGGTTTTAAACCTGGAATTCTGGCCAAAGTGACTACTGCTTTTCATCAATCAGGCATTAACATCCGGTCGGTAATTACATCGCAGGTGAGTATCAACATCATTTTGAGTCAACATGAAATTGAAAAAGCCCGGAAAATTTGCCTGAAATTAACACTTAGTTCGGTGAGCGAAATCATTATTGAAGATCAGGTTTCGCTTATCGCTGTAGTCGGGCATGGAATGCAGCAACACCATGGAGTTTCGGCCAAACTATTTACAGCAGTTGCCCAGCATAAAATAAATGTTCTATTAAGTGGCTCAGGGGCTTCCGATTTGGTTAGCTATCTGATCGTTGATCAAAAAGATACCCGAAAAGCCATTACCGAAATACATAAAATATTTTTCAATTAGATTTTTTAACACTAAAAATAAAGTATCATGACTGAACGGAAATTACATTTCGAAACACTGCAATTACATGCAGGACAACAAGTTGATCCAACAACACAATCGAGGGCATTGCCTATTTACCAAACCTCGTCGTATGTTTTTAAAAATGCAGAACATGCATCAAATCTGTTTGCATTAAAAGAATTTGGGAATATATATACCCGAATTATGAATCCGACCACAGATGTATTTGAGCAGAGAATAGCAGCTCTTGAAGGAGGAGTTGCCGCCCTTGGTGTAGCTTCGGGGCATGCGGCACAGTTTCTGACCTTTACAAACATCATGGGCATTGGCGACAATTTTGTAAGTTCACCATTCCTTTATGGTGGATCATACAACCAGTTTACAGTAACTTTTAAAAAGCTGGGAATTGAAGCGCGTTTAGCCGAAGATCTTACGATTGAAGCGTTTGAAAAACTGATTGATGAAAATACCAAAGCAATTTATCTGGAAAGTATTGGTAATCCGGGATTTGTAATTCCTGATTTTGATGCTTTTGGAGCACTTGCTAAAAAGTACGACATTCCTTTTATTGTTGACAATACTTTTGGTGCAGCAGGTTTCCTGATCCGTCCGATTGAACATGGCGCCAATATCGTTGTAGAGTCAGCAACTAAATGGATTGGCGGTCACGGAACAAGCATTGGAGGGGTAATTGTTGATGCCGGGAATTTTAATTGGGGAAATGGAAAATTTCCAATGTTTACTGAACCTTCAGAAGGTTATCACGGTTTGAAATACTGGGATATCTTCAATTTTGATGGTCCATTCGGAAATATTGCGTTCATCATTAAAGCACGGGTTGAAGGACTGCGCGATATTGGTCCTTCCCAAAGTCCGTTCAATTCATTTTTGCTGGTACAGGGTCTCGAAACGCTTTCGCTGCGCATGGAACGCCACATTCAGAATACCTTGGCTTTGGCTAAATGGCTTGAAAAAAATCCGAAGGTAGAAAGTGTCAATTATCCCGGACTTGAAAGTAGTCCTTCGAATGCACTGGCAAAGAAATACCTGACAAAAGGTGCAGGCGGCGTTCTGTCGTTTGATGTAAAAGGTGATAAAAATGCGGCAATAAAATTAGTCGATAGTCTAAAATTGGTTAGCCATTTGGCCAATGTTGGCGATGCAAAAACCCTGATTATACAACCTTCAGCAACAACACATTCGCAACTGTCAGATGAAGCACAACTTGCAGCTGGGGTTAAGCCAAATTCATTACGCGTGTCAGTCGGTCTGGAACACATCGACGATATTATTGCCGATTTTGAACAAGCCATAAATCAAATTGTATAATTTTACAATTCTTCTTCCGGAATTTCAGTCAGTAAACTGAAATTCCGGATTTGAAACTAAATATCTGATATTATGCCAATTAATGTACCTGATCAATTGCCAGCTATCGAATTGCTGCAAAAAGAAAACATTTTTATCATGGACGAATCACGTGCATCGCACCAGGATATTCGTCCGTTGAAAATCATCATTGTTAATCTGATGCCAATCAAAATCACTACCGAAACCGATCTGATCCGTTTGCTGTCGAATTCACCGCTTCAGGTTGAAATTGATTTTCTGAGAATGAAAGGCCATGAATCAAAAAATACTTCGGATGTGCATATGAAGGCATTCTACAAAACATTCGATCAGCTGAAATCAAGGAACTATGATGGTATGATTTTTACGGGTGCACCGGTAGAACTTCTTCCTTTTGAGGAAGTTACCTATTGGAAAGAGCTTACGGCTATATTCGATTGGTCAAAAACACATGTGACTTCATCGCTTTTTATTTGTTGGGCAGCTCAGGCCGGAATGTTCCATTTTTATGGGGTACCCAAATATCCATTAAGCAAAAAAATGTTCGGCGTTTTCGAACATTACAAAATCAACGACACGTTACCAATTTTCAGGGGATTTGATGACAAGTTTTACGTACCGCATTCGCGTCATACTGAAGTTTTGGAAGAAGATATCCAAAAGGTTCTGGAATTGAATATTGTATCGAAATCAGATATTTCAGGAATAAATATGGTGATGACTGAAGATGGCCGACAATTTTTTGTAACCGGACATTCGGAATATTCAAGGCATACTCTCGACACGGAATACAAACGCGACCTCAAGAAAAAATTGCCGATCGAAATTCCAATCAATTATTATCCGAATGATGATGCGGATAAAGAACCCGTGATGCGCTGGAAAGGCCACGCCAACCTGCTGATATCAAATTGGTTGAATTACTATGTGTATCAACAAACCCCTTATAATCTTGAGCATCTTGATTTTGAGATATAACGGGATATATCTGTTTTAAACTGCTAAAAATCACTTCAATGTTTCAATGGGAAGAAAAATACAGTGTTGGCATTCAGTCTATTGACAATCAACACAAAGAAATATTTAAGTACTTGAACGAACTGCTTCAGGCCATGAAAGAAGGAAAAGCAGAAAATGTGACTACCCGGATTGTTTTGGAATTGACTAAATATGCAAAGATACACTTCCAAAAAGAGGAATTCTTTTTTCAGCGTTTCAACTATCCGGAAACTATAGAACACATGCGTGAACATCAATTGTTTATCGAAAAAGTAGAGTCTTTTAAATCCGAATTCAAAGCTGGAAAAATAACTCTCACATTCGAATTACTAAGTTTTCTGAAGGACTGGATTGACCATCACATCATGGAAGTTGACAAAAGGTATATGGAATGCTTCCAGAAGAATGGACTGAGATAATTTATTTTTTTATAATCTTAAATTCAGTTCTCCGGTTTAACGACCGGCCTTCATTGGTTTCGTTTGAACTTATAGGTTCAGAAAAGCCAAATCCGCTGTAGATCATGCGATTTTTATTGATACCTTTAAATAATAGATAATTATAAACCTCTTTGGCTCTTTCTTCTGAAAGTGTCTGATTCATTTCCTGACTTCCGACATTATCGGTATGACCACTGATTTCAATAACCAATGTAGCATTTAGATTTAAAAATTCAATTAATTTCTGAAGTTCAACCCTGGATTCTGGTAAGAGTTCGTGAGAACCGGTATCGAAAAAAACATTCCGAAGTATAACAGAACCACCAATTTTGATTTTCTTGAGCTTTATCTCGAGAATATACGGATCAATAATTTCGGTTTTCTCTTTCATTTCAAAGTTCTGTGAATAAAATAGATAACCTTCCGTGGAAATATTGAATGCATACTCATTTCCAAGTGGAAGGCACATTAGAAATTCACCTTTCTCCCAGCACGATTCTCCTTTTATCACTTTGGATGAGTTTTCAAGATCAGTCAACTCTACTTTTGCACAGATTGGAGCCCCTGTTTCCGAATCAACAACTTTTCCTTTGATGTATGAAACCGGATTAGGTTGTGCAGCTTTATACAATTCAAAAGAGTAAATATCCATTCCTTGTGAACCTGGACGATCCGATGAATAGTAGGCATTTTTGCCCGACGCATCAACGACCAAACCTTGTTCGTCTTTATATGAATTAATAGGGTAGCCAATGTTTTGAGCTTTAGTCCAAACTGAATCGTTCTTTTGCCGGCAATAGAATATGTCATATCCTCCCAGTCCGGGCCAGTAATCGGAGGCAAAATAAAGTGTTTTCCCATCTGAATGAATGAATGGTGACATTTCGTTTCCGGGAGTATTTACCGAATCGCCCAAATTAACCGGATTACCCCAAACCGGACTCCCCCATTCTGAAAAACCTTTTAAATTGCATTTCCAGATATCCATTCCACCTTTTCCACCTTTTCGGTTACTCACAAAATAAAGCAACTCACCATTGGCCGATATCGAAGGCTGCGACTCCCAGGAAGGAGAATTTACAGGACTCCCTGCATTTTGTGCCACCGACCAAACGTCGCCTTTATTTCGTGAAAAATAGATGTCGCAACTCCCCCTTCCATCTGCTCGGGTACAGGCAGTGAAAAAAATCAATTTTCCATCGGTCGAAATCGATTGAGCTCCTTCGTTATAAATTGTATTGATGGTTGATAGCGGTTCGCAATGCTGCCATTCGTTATTTGCAAAATTTGCGGTATAAAAATCTTCCTGTGCCAGACCAGGCTGCCCTCCGGTATTTGTTTTTGATCCAACAAGACGAGTGAAGATCAGAGTTTTACCGTCAACCGTGATACTTGGCCAATATTCATCATCCAAAGAGTTTATGTTTTCGCCCATATTAACTGATTTAAACGGCACGGGATTTTTCAATAAATTAACTGCACCCAGACATTTTTCCAGATTTTTTTGTGCGCGAACGACAAAAGCTTCATTGGCCTCGGCCCGCTGCAAATAAGCTTTATAGGAATCATTGGCTTTCAGATAGTTGCCTGATCGATAATAAGCATTTCCTAAAACAAAATAGATTTTCGGATGATTTTCAGGATTGATTTTGATAGCTGACTCAATAGCAGTAATCTGAGGCGTTACTGAATCAAGTTCTTGATAAATATCCGACATCATCAGGTAGGCATCTTGAAAACCGGAGTCCAAAGCCACCACTTCTTTCAATAGATTTAATGATTTACTAAAAAGATTTCCATCATAAGCTTCTTTGGCCTGTTCAAATAACTTGCCGGCCTTCTTATTTACAGTTGTATAGTTTTGAGTAAAAGCTAAGCTGTAAATAAGTATGAATATGAAAGCCAATTGGTATTTCATTACGATTTGTTCAGATTAAATGAAAAACAGCTTAAAAATTGAAACGAACAGAAACTTAAAAAATTACAATTTACAACATTTTTACTTACAAAGCATAATAATCAGATAATCAGTAAATCAAAAAAAAATGACAAAATAATTTTTGGCAAATACAGATGAATATTTAAATTTTTTTTCATAGTTTAACAATCGAATTTAAATATACATTACTAACGTTTAAAAATTTAATTATCAATCTTTTAGATTTTAAGAGATGAAAACAAACAAGAATCTGAAAATTACAAAAAAAGGTATCGATCCTTTAAAAGCTGATGGTGATGCAATTAAAAACACCAAATTGCATAAGGATAAGAACTCTAAAAGAAGATTATCTATTTACGATGATTTTGCAGATGAAAACCTTGATGAACTAAATTTTAAATACAGAGACAATCAATTTGATGAAGAATAACATATAAAGAAAACATGCAATGTAGCCCAAGGGGTTCACATTTATACAATAAAAAAGGATCAGTGTTACTGATCCTTTTTTATTGTATAAATGCTAAAATGCCGGAATCTTCCCTATTGTTCCGTAATAAGTAGTTAATTCATTATTTTCAAAATAAATCTTCAACGTTGCAAATCCATCCAGATCAACGACCATATTAATGGTATAAACCTCTATACCATTTTTTAAATTTACTTTGATCGTGTACTTTTTCTTGCTCTCACTCCAGGTCTTTTTAATGTGTTCTGAATCAACAGTAAACTGAATACCGTTAGTTATACGGTAATAAGCCTCATACGACCTTCCATAATATGGCAAGTTTGAGATAATCCGGATAGAATCTATTATCATATCATAACCCGGACTGATATCAGGAATATCACCAACCGTAGAACTGGCTGAAGTGGGAACAAAATAAAAACGTCCTTTATCGATAAGTTGAGCCATTTCCAACTGTTGTTTCGCCTTTTTTGCTTGCTTATCCGACTGAGCAAAACCTGTCATAAACAGGAATAAAACCATCAAAGTCATTACACTAATTAATTTCATAGTTCCAGTTTTTTAGTTTTAGATATTTTGGGTTTGAGAAATCTAATGTACGATAATTTATTTAAAAGAAGTTATACAAACTCCAGAATTTAAGCGTGAACAACATTTTTAGTATTTCCTGAAAGATAGCTTTTTAAATTTTCAACTGCGATATTCATTAAACGTTGACGTGCCTCGTAAGTTGCCCAAGCGATATGCGGTGTAATAAAACAGTTTTTTGCCGATATAAGCGGGTTTTGCTTCGTTGGCGGCTCAGTTGACAGCACGTCCAGGCAAGCGGCAGCAATTCGGTCCGAATTCAAGGCATCGGCTAAATCACTTTCATTAATCAATCCACCTCTGCCAGTGTTGATCAGTACTGCAGTTGTCTTCATAGTTTCAATCAGATTTTTGTTTACAAAAGCACTGTTTTCTGAGGTGAGCGGACAATTAAAACTTACAAAATCGCTTTCAGCGAGAACCTCAGGCAGACTTTTCTGTACTATTCCTTCCGGAATATCATTTTTTATCGATCGGTTTTGAAATACAACCTTCATTCCAAAAGTCTGAGCTATTTCTGCAACTCTTCGGCCAATTCGTCCAAAGCCAACAATTCCGAGAATTTTGCCGGTCAATTCCATCTGCGGAGTTCTCCAATAGGCAAAGTCCTGGTTTCTCGTCCAATTACCCGATTTTACCGAATTTGCATGGAGTTCGACACGATTGGCAACATTCAGGATGTGAGAGAAAACCATTTGGGCAACCGAATCGGTGCTGTAAGCCGGAATATTTGTCACTACAACATTCCGCCCGGTGGCAGCAAGGATATCAACCACATTATAACCAGTTGCTGTTACTCCAATGTATTCCAGCGCAGGAAGATGATCGAGCAAATGTTTATCTATCACAACCTTATTGGTTATGATTGCTTCAACATCACTGATTCGGCTATAAACTTCTTCAGGTTTGGTACGGTCATAAATCTGGCAATCGCCCAAATTTTTTAAATCCTTCCACGACAAATCTCCCGGATTCAAGGTGTAACCATCCAGTACAACTATTTTCATAAATCTTATTTGTTAAACTTTTTATGCTGATGGTTTCGGTGAAAACATTCAACCTGACTGCATAAATCACAGGTATATTCCCTGAATTTCACTTCTTTACCCAAACCAATAATTCCGCTAACTGATTTGATTGGGTGCATCAGTGCGGAGTCTGTCAAGCTGATTCCGCAACAATTTGCAGGAAAAAATGAGAACAGTTTGTGCTGATCGGCCACGCTCCATTTGCAACACCCCGGACTGTACCGATTTGTAATTGACCAACCATTAATATTCGCTTTCAGCCTGATTTCCTTTTGCAACTGATCAGTGGCTGTTTCAACAATCATAGAGCCTAAAACATCGAAAACATAGCCCAAAACCGGATTTTCGCCTCTCAGCAATTCCTGTGATCGCTGACTAATTCCCTGACCAGAAGTACAAATAAACAGTGCGAATTCCGTAGAATTTCTTAATTCTTTGACTACAGTTTTGCCAATTTCAAAATCCACTCCGTCAACAATCACTTTACTGTTATCAGGCGCAAACTCGCTTTTTCCGGAAAAATAAAAAGCTCCGCGGATATCGCAGATCTTTTCGGCTTCCAGAAAGGCTTCTTCGACATACTCTCCAAATGGTTCAGGCAGAACACTATCTGAAAATCCCAACATGGACGAGAGGTATTCCCGGTCAAAAGTAAGTTCATTAAACCAATAGGATGTTTCGTGGATCATGATGAGCAAGATTTATCGAAAAGTTTTTGTACAACTAATTACATGCTTTTCACAACACGATGAACCTCGCAAATGTGATCGGGCGTAGTTCCGCAGCAACCACCAATGATATTTGCTCCAGCGTCGATGATTTCCTTTACCCGACTAGCCATGTCAGCAGGAGTTTCCGGGAAAGTAGTTTCTCCATCGCAATAATGAGGCATTCCGGCATTGGCATGGATCAAAATTGGAATATTTACATTTACCTGCCTGATTTCCTTTACAATACCAATCATGTCGGCAATCCCGTTTCCGCAATTGGCTCCAACAATTGTAGCTCCGGCTTCTAGGAGTGTTTCTGTCATCTCTTTAGGTGAAATTCCCATCATGGTGCGGTATTCACCACTAATGATTTTATCGAAAGTCATGGTACAGATCACGTCACAAGCCGTATTTTCTTTCGCAGCTTTCACTGCAATGCGTGCTTCTTCCAAATCCGTCATCGTTTCTATCACTATGGCATCTACCCCACCAGCTTCCAAAGCTTGTGATTGCGACTTAAAGCATTCATACAATTCGTCAACTGTAACTTCCTCCATCATAAGCAGTTTTCCAGTTGGCCCAACAGAACCCAAAACAAAATGGTCAGTTCCGGCAGCTTTCCGGCTTATTTCAGCAGCAGCTTTATTGATCCCGAAAACCTGACCTTCAAGTCCGTAACCCTTCAGTTTGAAATAATTACCACCAAAACTGTTGGTTTCAATCATGTCGGCACCAGCTTCAATGTAGCTTTGGGCAATATCCAAAATATCTTTGGGACGTGAAATATTCCATTGCTCCGGACATTCACCGGGAGTCAATCCTTTTTTCTGTAGAAAAGTTCCCCAGGCTCCATCCGAAACCAATACCCTGCCCTTCTGTAATTCGTTAATTAATTTGCTCATAGTTAGATTTAATAGGAAAATTAAAATCAGTTAATTTCGGATCAGACAAATTTTACATTCAAATATTCAACAACACCTTGCGGATCCGCAGAATAATGATCGGCACCAATTTTAGAACAGAAATCGTTGTTTACAGGTGCGCCGCCTATAGTCACCAGTGTTCCTGGAACTGCTTCTTTAATATCCCGTGTTATTTTTTCCATATTCACCATGGTCGTAGTCAGCAAGGCCGACAGACCAACCACCGAGTCTGGATTGTCTATTACTGCAGCAATAAACTTTTCGGAACTCACGTCGGTTCCCAGATCAATAACTTTATAGCCATTGCCTTCAACCATCATTCCCACCAGGTTCTTGCCAATATCATGCAAATCACCAAGAACGGTACCAATTATGAATGTTCCTTTTTGTTTAGCTGCTCCTGAAAGAAAGTGTGGTTTCAGATGCAACATTGCAGTACTCATAGCCTTGGCCGACATCAATACCTGCGGAACAAATACCTTGTTCTCACGAAATTTAACCCCAATACGCTCCATTCCTGGCATTAGGCCGAGTGTTAAGATGTCCTGAGGATTAACGCCTTCCTCCAACGCTTTGCGGGTAATTTCGTCAGCGCCGTCCTGTCCTTTCATGTTTGGCGGATACGGAGAAGCCAAATTAATCTTTCCAAATTCGATACATTCAGAGAGGTTAGTCAATAATTCGTACATGGCAATTAAGTTTATGGAATTTCAGAATTCAAATGTATGGACTTATTTAATAATAAAAAATAGGATTTTCTTTGATCAGAATGTAATATTACTTTTTTTGATCCGCCAATTCGTTTTACCATGATATTTAAAAACGATTTCCGAAGAGTCATCCTTTAAAATGCTGAATAATTATAAACAATCAATTTCGTTATTCGTATATGCTAAAGCTTTCGGGATCATGATTTGGATTCATTGATTTATATACACTTTCAAGAATAATTGTACATTTGATTCATAACAAATTGAAATATGAACGAAACCGTAAAATATACGCTACCCTCCGGATTTGAGGCTATTGTTGAAAAATTTGGGAACTTCAATGCATTGGCATTTGTAAGGGAAAAACCTTTGACTTATTGCGAATTAGATATTAGAATTAAAGCATTAATCAAACTTTTGGAAGAGCTTGGCATCCGTCAGGGCGATAAAATTTCACTTTTAAGTACAAATATGCCAAATTGGGGAATTGCCTATTTTGCAATTACATTCATGGGAGCTGTTGCTGTACCTTTACTTCCTGATTTTCATCCTTCTGAAATCGAGAATATCCTCAATCATTCCGAGTCCAAAGGAATTTTCGTATCAGAAAAGCTCACATCCAAACTCGAAAGTATTCAGGCTGAAAACTTAATTCACCTTATAAAAATTGAAGATTTTTCAGTGATTGAAACGCCTGGAATAAAGCCGGAATATGATACACTGAAATTAAGTACTGGCATCTATAACATTGGAGAAGATGATTTGGCTGCAATCATTTACACTTCGGGAACAACCGGCAAATCGAAAGGTGTGATGTTGAGTCACAAGAACATTTGCATCACTACTGAACAGGCTCTGTGTGTGCGAATGGTAGATGAAAATGATCGCTTCTTGTCAATTCTCCCCATGTCGCATACCTACGAAAATACCCTTGGCTTTGTCATGCCAATGCTTAGAGGTTCATGTGTTTATTATCTTAGTAAACAGCCAACTCCATCAGTTTTACTTCCAGCATTACTCGAAATACAACCAACTATGATGTTTGCTGTTCCATTGATTATTGAGAAGATTTACCGGAATAAAATACTACCTGCTTTCTCCGGAAAATGGATTATCCGCCAACTCTACAAATGGCCAGTAATCAGGAAGAAATTAAACAGACTGGCAGGAAAGAAATTAATTGAAACCTTTGGCGGTAAAATTGAATTTTTCGGAATTGGCGGAGCGAAACTTGACCGAAACGTTGAGAAATTTCTGATTGAAGCAAAATTTCCTTACAGTATTGGCTATGGACTAACCGAAACTGCCCCGTTGCTTGCAGGAATGAAAACCAGTTCACCCCGGCTTCAGTCCACCGGACCAGCAATTACCGGAGTTGAGATCAAAATCAATAATCCGGCTCAGAAAACCGGTGAAGGTGAAATTTGGGTTCGCGGAGGTAATGTAATGAAAGGTTATTACAAAGAACCTGAAATGACTAAAGAAGTAATCACTCCGGATGGTTGGTTTAAAACCGGAGATTTGGGAGTATTTGATCAGGACAGATATCTCTACATTCGAGGTCGAATAAAAAACATCATTATTGGTGCCAGCGGTGAAAATATTTATCCAGAAGAAATTGAATCTGTCATAAACAATTTTCCTGATGTGCTTGAATCTTTGGTAGTTCAGCAAAAGGGAAAACTCGTTGCGTTGGTTCATTTTAATCTGGAAGAACTGCAAAACAAATACTCCGAATTGATTGAAAGAGGTTCGAAAATGGCCGAATTGAAGATGAACGAATTGCAGAAAGAACTTCAGGCATACATCAATGAGAATGTAAATAAATTTTCACAGGTTCAAATGGTGATGGTTCATTCTGAACCGTTTGAGAAAACCGCCACACAAAAAATAAAGCGTTATTTGTACAGTTGATTCAGTATACGAACAAATTAGTATTTGTCAAATCCCGATTCATCTTCTTGTACTTTACATTGGATCCACATCGGCATAAACAATCAGGCTCGAGTTATTTGGCTGTGATTTAGCGTGTTTGATAATCTCCATGATTTTCGATTTAGCCACTTGAATTTTACCATCGCGAGGCAATTTTATCAGGATTTCCTTCTGAAACCACATTTGAATCCGGCCAACAACCGGATATTCCGGCCCAAGAACATTTCGGTTAAAAATGGTCCGGAAGGCCGTTGCCAGATGCATTGCTGCCAGATCAAGCCGATCTTTATTCTGATGCTTCACTACGATTTTTATTAGCCTGAAATAAGGCGGATACCTGAACATCTTACGCTCAGCCATTTGCCGGCTAAATAGTCGGAAATAGTCATTGGCAATCACATCCTGAATGACTGGATGATTGGGTTGCGAAGTTTGAATAATCACCCTTCCACGCTGATGTTTTCGTCCGGCACGGCCGCTCACCTGCATGATTAACTGATAGGTACGCTCATAAGATCTGAAATCAGGATAATTCAACAGATTATCGGCATTTAAGACTCCAACCACCCGAACATGATCAAAATCAAGTCCTTTGGTAACCATTTGAGTTCCGACCAAAATGTCGATTTTACCTGTTTCGAATTGCCAGATTAGTTGTTCGTAAGCTTTTTTCGCGCGGGTTGTGTCCAGATCCATTCGTGCAACCCGGGCTTCAGGAAAAAGAATACTGATTTCGTCTTCAATCTTTTCAGTACCAAAACCACGTGGTTTGATCTCATCAGAGCCACATTCTTCACATTTGGTAGCTACCGAAGTGGTATGCCCGCAATAATGGCAAATGAGGCTCGATCGGTTTTTATGATAGGTTTTGCTTACATCGCAGTATTTGCATTTCGGAATCCAGCCACATTTTCCGCATTGCACAAATGGTGAAAAACCACGGCGGTTCTGAAATAAAATAACCTGTTCCTTATTCACCAATGCCGCAGCAATTTCGTTATATAGTTCAGGAGTAAAAATCGAGTGCATCTGCTTACGTTTATAGGCCTCCTGAGTGTTTCCGGTGATCAGTTCGGGCATTTCAATTCCCAGAAAACGCTCCGAAAGATCGACCAATCCATATTTATTGCTGCGTGCATTAAAATATGATTCGTACGATGGCGTTGCCGAACCCAAAAGCACTTTCGCACCATGAATATTACCCAATAAGATGGCCATATCGCGGGCATTGTAGCGCGGTGCCGGATCGAATTGCTTGTATGAATTTTCGTGCTCTTCGTCAACAATTATTAATCCCAAATCTTTGAAGGGAAGGAAAATAGCCGATCGTGCCCCCAAAATAACTTTGTACTGCTGACCGGTTTTTCCGGTTCGTTCGTTCAACACGTTAAACCAGATTTCAACCCGTTCAGCATCATTAAATTTTGAATGATAAATTCCAGCCAGATCGCCGAAAGCGGTTTTCAATCGGGTAATAATCTGTGTGGTCAGGCCAATTTCGGGTACGAGATACAGAACCTGCTTACCAATTTTAAGTTGTTCTTCAATGAGTTTGATGTAAATTTCAGTTTTTCCGCTTGAAGTAACGCCGTTCAAAAGAACTGTTTGCTGTGTTTCAAACTGAGCGAGAATTTCATCATGAGCTTTTTGCTGCGCTTCTGAAAGGTCTTTAATTGTTAGTACAGTATTTAGCTTTCGCTCTATTCTCCCCATTTCCTTCTGATAAACTTCCAGAATCTGCTTTTCTTCCAGACTTTTCAAAGCAGCATTTGAAGCATCTGCCATTTCAAGCAAATCTTTTTTGCTTATTTCCGACTGATTATCAATCCCATAAATTGTTTCAGCCAGAAACAGTTTCAGGAGAATTTCCTGTTTCTTCGCTTTTTTGAGAGAATCGAGTGCGGCATTTAGTTTTTCTTCGGAAGAATATTCAGGATTAAGCCTGACATAACTTAGATTTTTCGGTTTGTAGCTTTCGCGGAGCTGTTCCTCGATAATCACTGCATTCTTTTCAAGTAATATCTTTAGAATTGCAAAAGATGATTGAATTCCCAAAAATTGATTCAAATCCTGAATACTGGCAGTTTTTCGGCTTTCAAGCAACAGAACCACTGCATTTTCCTTATCGTTTAGTCCTTCCGGAAAAATTGCATCAGGATTAAGACTGATTTTTGTTTGGCTTTCTAATTTAAGTCCAGACGGCAAAGCTGCTTTGAAAACCTCGCCCAGCGTGCAGCAATAATAACTGGAAATCCATTCCCAAAGTTGAATCTGCTTTTCTCCGATAATCGGTTCAACGTCGAGAATGGCCTCAATATCTTTGATCTCGAAATCGCCTACAGGTCTTTCCTGATGAAGTTTATAGACCAATGCTGAAAAGAATTTCCGCTGCCCAAATTGCACAATGACACGAATCCCGGTTTTAATTCTCATCTGGAACGCAGCAGGAACCTGATACGTAAAACGGTAATCGAATGGTAATGGCAGAATTACATCGGCGAAAAGTACATCTTCAATCATGCTGCAAAATACCGAAAAAGATTTTTGATTCGAAGGAAGAGTTGAAAGTTTATCGAATAAAAATTAAGCGGCAAAAGTGGTTCGATTTAGCAATTGAACTTTGCAAATATATGCTTAAACGGTATTTTTGAATTCTGATTAATAATTCTAACTTAGTCAAGGATCATACCGTATTTGAAATGGTCCGAAAAGAAGCTCTCAATTCATTAATTATTTTCAAGTTATGAGCCACAGAAGATTTAAACTTAAACTCAAGCTGAATGTATACATTCTAAGTTCAGCCACAATAATATACTGTATTGCAATTGGATACATTAGTTTTCAATTGAAGAAGATAACCTATGCTGACTCTGTTGAAATTGTGAAAAGCACTACACGTGAGCACCGTAATTTAATATCGGACGAACTCAATGTGATGATGGAATCTGCCCGAACGATGCGAAATATTTTCGGTAATTATAAAAAAATCGAGTCTGCCCAGCGCGATGTATTTTTTGATCAGATTCTTATTAGCAATCTCGAAAAGAATCCGAATTATTTATCGCTTGGAGTTTATTGGGAATTGAAAGGCCTTGACAAGACATACAAAAAGAAAAATGGTCGTTTCTGGAACGGATTCCTTCGCGAAGGGAATAAAATCATTAATCAAAAAGCAATAGAGGATACCACCAACACGGAGCTTACTACGACTTATTATCAGGTTCGAAAAATGAATAGGGAAACAATCGTTAACCCCTATTACGATAAGACGACCAAAGAAATGAAGGGCATTTTAATGACCAGTTTGCTTGCTCCCATTCAGAATGAAACCGGACAATTTATTGGGATGGTTGGAATTGATATCTCACTTTCACACATGAATCAGCTAATTTCCAGAGTTAAACCATATAAGGAAGCAATATCCTATATCATATCAGAGGACAGGATCATTGTTGCACATACCAATACATTGCTTACAGGAAGGAATTTTATAAGTTCACTTGCGTCAGACTCCTCGATATTTAAAAAAGAGGTTTTTGGGAACAACCTGGGTTCAAACAAATCATTCACTTATAAAAATTCGACCGATGGCGAGGAATATTTTGTTTCATTTGAGCCTATTAACATAGGAAATACTCCATCCAATTGGGTTATTGGAATTGAAGTTCCAACAAGGGTGATTCTAAAAGAAGCAAAAAAAGTTTTATTTACGACAATCTTGACTGGGATACTAGGCCTGATCCTTTTATATGTTATCATTTATTTCATTGCTGAAAGAATTATTGAGCCAATTGTAAAAGGGGTTGATTTTGCAAAAAGAATTTCAACCGGAGATCTTAGTGCTAAACTTTCGATCTCACAAAATGACGAAATCGGTGATCTGGCTGAGACCTTATCACTGATGGCCGCAAAATTAACGACCATCATGACTGAAATAATTCAAAGTTCGGATACGATTGCTGACAGCAGTCTGGAATTATTGAATTCATCGGGGAGACTGTCTGAAGGAGCCAATAATCAGGCTGCATCATCTGAAGAAATATCAATAACAATGGAGCAAATGCTTTTAACAATTCAGCAAAATAATCGAAATGCGCAGGAAACCGAAAAAATTGCATTGAAAGCTGCATTAGGAATTCATGATGGAAACGAGTCTACCAAGGCCTTGATTTTGTCGATGAATAATATTGTTCAAAAAATATCTGTGGTAGGTGAAATCGCCAAACAAACGAATTTACTGGCGATTAATGCTGCCATTGAAGCTTCGAGATATGGAATACAGGGAAAAGGATTTGGCGTTGTAGCTGCCGAGATTAAAAAACTTGCAGAAAGATCTCAACTCGCCGCAAAAGAAATCAATGAATTATCTACTCGCGGATTGATACAGGCTCGGGAAACAGGGGAAAAACTGATGAGTATTATTCCTGATATTGAACACACGGCTCAATTGGTAAAACAAATTTCGACATCGAGTGCAGAACAAAGATCGAGCTCGGAAGAAATTAATCAGGGAATACAACAATTAAATCATGTGACTCAGCAGAATGCGGAATCATCATTCGAACTATCGCTCAACTCTAAAAGTATCAGCAAACAAGCTGAAAATCTTAAAAAGTTGATGGCTTATTTCCGAATTGAAGGTTAAAGAGTTCGGAGTAAATGATTTACATTTCATATCTGATTGTTTTTCATTTACTCCAAACGCCGACCATTTATATATTTAGTAATTTCTGAATATCGAGTAAATTGGTGTCAATTGTGTGATTCAATTTTACTGCTTTATTGAATGGTACATGAACAATCTTCTCATTATCTAAACCAATCATGATACTTTTCTGATCGTCAAGCAAAGCATCAATTGCAGCAACACCCATTTTTGTGGCATTTACGCGATCTTTGGCAGTCGGGCTTCCACCACGCTGAATATGACCTAAAATTGAAACACGTACATCTAAATCGGGATGTTCTTTGCGCACCTTCTCTGCAATTTTAATAGCACCACCGGCTTCATCACCCTCTGCAACCATTACAATTCCGCTGGTTTCCTTGTTTTTGTATCCTTTCGCAAGGAATTTTGTCAATTGTTCGCGCTGATCATTTGCTTCCGGAATTAGGATAACTTCAGCACCACATGCTATTCCACTGTTCAATGCAAGTAAACCAGCTTCACGCCCCATGACTTCAACAAAGAAAATCCGACCATGAGAGCGGGCAGTATCCTTAATTTTATCAACCGCTTCAACCACTGTATTTAGTGCCGTATCGTAACCAATAGTGTAGTCGGTTCCATACATATCATTATCGATAGTTCCAGGAATTCCGATGAATGACACATCATATTCCTGCGACATAATCAAAGCTCCGGTAAATGAGCCATCACCACCAATAACGACAACTGCATCGATTTCTGCTTTTTTCAATTGCTGGAAAGCTTTTTCACGGCCTTCAGGAGTTCTGAACTCAGCACTGCGAGCGGTTTTCAACATGGTTCCGCCCAATTGTAAAATTCCGCTCACATCAGATGATTTTAACGGAATAAAATCTCCTTCAATCATACCCTGAAAGCCACGGCGAATACCTACAACTTTCAACTTGTTGGCAATCGCGGCCCGAGTGACCGCTCTGACGGCTGCATTCATCCCCGGAGAATCACCACCTGAGGTAAACACGCCTATTTTTTGTAATTTTTTTCTTCTCAACGAATTCTCGGAACTATTATCTTCTAATGCCATAATCTTTTATTTTAGCTTTTGAATAAATTCTATCTAAAGTAAATTGAAATTTCAATAACAAATGCCAGTACATCTAAAACCTAATCAAAATTAATCAAGACTTAAAACTGTTTAATTCGGTCTGCAATTTGCTCCATGAGCCATTGAGGGGTTGATGTAGCTCCGCAAATACCAACAGTTTCAATCTGATTAAACCATTCTCTATCAAGTTCTTCAGGTGTAGAAACAAAAAAGGTGTGACTATTTTGCTTGGCACAAACATCAAAAAGAACCTTGGCATTCGAACTTTGTCGTCCTCCGACAAAGATAACTACATCGAACCTTGAAGAAAAATTACTGAGATGAGGTACCCGATTTGAAACCTGCCGGCAAATGGTATCGTGTGTCTCAATACTACCTTTCACTTGTTGATCCTTAATGTTTTGTGTTAATTTTTTGAATTCATCAACTGATTTTGTCGTTTGCGAAAACACCACAACAGGCTTAAAAGGGTCAATCTTTGGGAATTCTTCAGGTTTCTCAATAATGATTGGATCAAGTATACTTTGTCCTACCAAACCGGTGACTTCAGCATGTCCCAGATGTCCAAAGATTACGACTTGCCCGTCTTCCTTCAACATAGCTTCGGAAGCCTTCTTTACACGCTGCTGAAGTTTGAGTACAACCGGACAAGTAGCATCAATCAAGGTAATATTATTTTGTCGGGCATGATCGTATACCGATGGTGGCTCGCCATGGGCACGAATCAACACTTTACAATCATTAAGATTAAAATATTCATCGTGTGTAATAGTTTTCAATCCTAATTCCTGAAGACGGTTAATTTCCAGATTATTGTGAACAATTTGCCCTAAAGAAAAAAGCATACCTTCAGTCCTAAGTATTTCTTCCGCCTTTCCTATGGCATGCGAAACCCCAAAACAAAATCCCGATTTATGGTCAATTTCTATGATCACCTGTTTTTCTAATTGTTTTGGCACATTATCCAATTGAGTTTGTCTAGTTACGCCAATTATCGTATTAAATCCTGAAATTTAGCTTTTTGAACTGTTTTGCTTAATTGAAGCCTCCACTTTTTCCACAACCCATTCCAACTGTTCTTCACGGCTCATATTACTGTTGTCCAAAAAAATGGCATCATCAGCTTTTCGCAGCGGACTTGTTTCACGACTTGAATCTATCCTGTCGCGTTCTTGTATATTTTGAAGAATTTTAGCAAACGAAATTGTTTCACCTTTAGCAATCAGTTCATCGAATCGGCGTTTAGCACGAATTTCTGCAGAGGCTGTTATAAATAGTTTCAGCTCTGCTGTGGGAAATACAACTGTACCAATATCGCGACCATCCATCACAATACCTTTATCTCTGCCCATTCCCTGCTGCAAATGAACCAAAGTTTTACGAACTTCAGGAATGGTAGCAATCAAACTGACATTTTGAGAAACAGGCAATTGTCTGATTTCATCTTCAACATTTTCACCATTCAGGTAAGTTTCGCTCTTCTGCAATTCCGAATTATACCTAAATTCAATTTCGATATCAGGAAGAATGTTTATTAATTTGGATACCAATAATTCTCCATTTTCAATTAGCTTATTTCGCAAAGCGAACAATGTGACTGCCCGGTACATGGCACCACTATCAATGAAAATATATCCAAACCTGATAGCCACAGCTTTCGCAATCGTACTTTTTCCACATGACGAATGACCATCGATGGCCACAATTATTTTTAGAAGTGCCATTTTTAAAAGTTTATGCCAAAGATAAAGGAATTCTTCTTTCTTGGGTATATCCAGAAAATCAGCTTCAATAAAAATCTAAAGTTAAACTATGAGAAGTTGAATTGTGTTATAGTAAGGTGAATTTAGTGTCTAAACAATCGATCATTAGATCCTTAACTTTTTCAATATTAGCAAATTCATATTCAAAAAGTATATATCAACTATCAAACTGGTAATTTGAATGAGCAAAAAACAGTTTATATTGAGTTTATTAGTTTATCTTTATCATTGTAAAATTGTTGATTTGTGAGTCAGATATAATTTTATAATTCACTTAATAAAAATAATATCTTGGCACATTCATTAAAAACAAATGACTTCAATAAGTTGTTATTTCACAAAATATGTGGGTGACATTAGGATTTACTTTGTTTAAAACGCATCAAAAGTTTATTCCAAAAACTAAAATCAGTAATATTTCTCAGTTTTTTACATACTCGATGTTTAATATAATATTATACCACAATATTATATTATTAAAAAAAGGAAACGTTTAAACCAATAAATAATGACATGTTGAAAACCAATGAATTAAAACAATTTTCAAAAGACACACTTAACTTCGAAAATGTTGAAGAAGAAGCAGAGCGAATTTCAGTAAAACTAAAGGATGATATTTTAAGGATACTAAAAAGAAAAGGTGCAGTTATCGGGATCAGCGGAGGTATTGATTCATCAGTAACTCTAGCATTGGCAGTTAAAGCATTGGGTCCGGAAAAGATACTTGGTGTTATGTTGCCTGAGAAAGATTCGAGTGGTGAGAGTAAAGAACTTGCCATTAAACTGGCTAAGAAGTTTAACGTCGTGACTATTGAAGAAAACATTACCGATGCTCTTGTAGGATTTGGTTGCTATAAACGAAGAGATGAAGCCGTTTCTTCTGTTTTTCCGGAATATAACCCGGCAGATTACAAAATGAAGATTGGGATTAATCAAAGTGGGCTGAATAGTTTTTTACCTCCTCTATTCTCAATAACAATTATAAGTAATGATGGAAATGAAAAAAGTAAAATTTTACCGTTAAAAGAATACCTTCAGATTGTAGCAGCATCCAATTTTAAACAACGAGCTCGTATGTCCATGCTATATTATCACGCTGAACGGTTGCATTATGGCATGATTGGGACACCTAACAAACATGAGGTTGAGCAAGGTTTTTTTGTAAAAAATGGTGATGGTGGAGCAGATATTATGCCCATTGCTCATTTGTATAAATCACAAGTTTACCAATTGGCTGAATATTTTGGAATTCCTCAGGAAATTATTGGTCGTACACCAACCTCTGACACTTATTCTGCTGAACAAACACAGGAAGAATTCTTTTTTCAAATGCCTTACCTCGAGATGGATTTAATTTGGTATGGAATGGAAAATAAAATTTCTCCTGAAGAAGTTGGTAAAATACTAGGCAAAGAAAAAGAAGACATCATATTGATATACAAAAACTTAAGCAGGAAACAAAAAACTACTGAATACTTAAGAATGGCACCAATTACTTATGCGAGTTCACTATGAGTTATAAATTTAAACCTACTCTGATTATTGTTTTTATGAGTAGGCAGGAAAAGATTTAATGTGAAGATGATAAAACGAATAAACACAAATAACAATAATTTTCAAAAACATGATTATGGAAGAAATATTACAAATTCAGGAACGAGTCAAACAATTCATTATAGATACCTCATATGTATCAGAAGACCAGGTGAGTACAGATACTCTTATTTTTGCTCAGGGAATAATGGATTCAATGGGTTTTATTACAATTATTGAATTTATAGAAGAGAATTTTTCAATCACAGCTGCTGACAATGAGCTTCTTGAATCAAATTTTGAATCAATAAATGCAATTTCGAATTTTATTCTTAGAAAGACCCATCTAAATTAAATCAGTCGAATTAAAGCAATTAATAATAAATCAATGATTTCACGACCACAACGATTATTGGGGGAGGCTTTGGAGTTTTCTTTTAAAAATCATCCATTAAAAATAGCTGCAATTTTTAAAGGGGAGGAGTTTACATACAGTAACCTGAACGAAAGTGCCGTAAATCTTGCCACTCATTTGATTAATGCAGGTATTACTAAGGGTGATCGTGTTGCTGTTTATATGAATAACTCCTGGCAATGCATTGTAGCCATTTATGGTATTACTCTTGCCGGGGGTGTTTTTCTGGTCGTAAATCCACAGACAAAAGCCAATAAATTAAACTTCATTTTAAATGATTGTGGGGCAAAAGTAATTGTTTCAGAAAGTATACTTATAAATGATCTTTCTCAGGCGATGGAAGGATTGAATGAAATTATAGAAGTAATTCTTTCAGGAACGAAACAATCCGATGAGAAATACCTCGACTTTGACGAAATCATTTTAAATAAAGGCAATCACGTAGATTTACCGAAGATTATACCAAATGATTTGGCTGCATTAATTTACACTTCTGGAAGTACTGGATTTCCAAAGGGAGTTATGATGACACACCAATCCATGGTTTTTACATCATGGAGCCTAATTGAATATTTACGATTGACAGAAGAAGAGCGAATAATGCTCGTTTTGCCTTTAGCATTTGATTACGGACTTTATCAACTGATTATGTCAGTTACCATAGGTGGTACGCTGATTATTGAACATTCTTTTAATTTCCCTCCAACAATTTTCAGGCAAATTGAACAGCTAAAACCTACTGTTTTTCCTGGTGTACCATCAATCTATGCACTAATGATTGCTACACATAAGAAAACTGGAATTACGTTTGATTGCATCCAAAAAATTACGAATACAGCAGCAGCCTTACCTGCAGAATTCATTTCCGACTTAAAAAAAATATTTCCTAATGCACTTATTTTTAAGATGTACGGATTAACTGAATGTAAACGGGTTTGCTATTTGGAGCCTGAATTAGTTGATTTAAAACCTAATTCAGTTGGGAAAGCTATTCCAGGTACAGAGGTATTTCTTTTGTCTCAAGATGGGAATCCTGTGCCGACAGGAGAATCAGGTATTTTGCATGTTCGTGGGCCACATGTGATGGCTGGCTATTGGAATAATGAATCATTGAGCAAGGAAATGCTTAAATCGGGGCTAATTCCGGGCGAACAAATTTTATGTGCTCATGATTTGTTTAAAATGGACGATGAAGGTTTTTTGTATTTTCAAGGGAGAAACGACGATATTATAAAAACCAGAGGCGAAAAAGTAAGTCCGATTGAAGTTGAAAATACTATTTATAAATTATCTGGAATCAAAGAGGTCGCGGTCATAGGTATTCCTGATATATTATTGGGTGAATCAATTGTTGCTTTTGTTACTACATACGATCAAGTGCAAATAAGCGAGAAGGAGATTCAGAGGCAATGCATGACAAATCTGGAACCATTTATGATTCCTAAAAAGATAGTTTTGCTTGCCGAAATGCCAAAAAGTAGCAATGGAAAGATCGATAAAAAAGAATTGAAGCAATTAATAACAAACTAAACGGATAAGTTATTAGTTCATATTAAATTATCAACTTTTTACTATGCTTAAAATTAATAGATAAAAATATTCTTTATGTGTGGAATTGCGGGAATATATAACTATCACTCACGAAACGAGCCTTCTACAGAAAGAAATGTAAAAAAAATGCTTTCTCTGATCCGACATCGTGGACCAGATGAAAGTGGAGTATATCTTGATCAGAATATTGGAATTGGAAATGTTCGGTTAAGTATAATTGATCTTTCATCTGGTCAGCAGCCCATGTCAGACGTAAGTGGCAGATACTGGATAGTTTATAATGGAGAAATATTCAACTATCCTGAATTGAGAGCAGAACTAATACGGAAAGGCATTCAACTAAAAACAAATTGTGATACCGAAGTCGTTGTTCAGATGTATGCTTTATACGGTTCGGATTGTCTGAAACGGTTTAATGGTCAGTTTTCTTTTTGTATTTGGGATAAGAATAAAAAAGAATTGTTCCTAGCCCGCGACAGAGTTGGGATTCGACCGCTTTTTTATTGGTCACAAAATGGCGCATTTGCGTTTTGCTCAGAAATAAAAGGGCTTTTTTGTCTTGACCAAATTGAACGATCGTTCAACTCTGATAATCTGGCTCAAATATTTACATTTTGGACCACTTTAACTCCAAATACACCTTTCACCAATATTTTTGAACTGCAACCAGGACATTTTATGCATGTGAATTCTACTGGAATTCAGATTGAGAAATTCTGGAGTTTGCAATTCCCAACTAAAAATGAGGTTTCAACTGTCAGTATCTCTGATTCAATTGAAGAATTCAATGAATTATTGCATGACGCAGTTAAGATAAGATTAAAAGCCGATGTACCTGTTGGAGCGTATTTGAGCGGAGGTTTAGATTCCAGTGTTACAACATCGTACATAAATAAAATCGATCCTCATGTACTGAATACTTTTTCAATAGGATTTAAGGATATAGCCTATGATGAAACTGGTTACCAACAAGAAGCAGCTCGTTTTTTCAATACAAATCATACAGCATTTACATGTACTTCAGCCGAAATAACTGAAAATTTCGCTGAAACAATTTGGCATACCGAATTTCCTATTCTGCGAACATCACCCATCCCGATGTTTTTACTTTCAAGAAAAGTTAGAGAAAGTAATATTAAAGTTGTAATCACCGGTGAAGGTGCCGATGAAATACTGGCCGGTTATAATATCTTTAAAGAGGCAAAAATAAGAAGGTTTTGGGCTCAGGAGCCAAATTCAAAAGCCAGGGCAAGATTATTGACTAAACTTTATCCCTATCTCCCACTTCTGAAAGATTCCCCTGATATTGCATTAAAGATGTTCTTTGGGTACAAGTTGGAAGAAACGGACGATCCACTTTATTCTCATATTCTTCGCTGGCATAATACAAGCAGAATTAAATCCTTTTTTTCTGATGATTTTTCAAACTCTATAAAAGATCGCAATCCTTTAGATGGATTATATGATTCTCTTCCTATGGATTTCGAAAGATGGAGCGATCTGGCAAAATCTCAATTTCTTGAAACATCAATATTTATGTCCGGATACCTGCTATCCTCTCAGGGTGACCGCATGGCCATGGGAAATTCAGTTGAAGGGCGTTATCCGTTTTTAGATTATCGTGTAATTGAATTCTGCTCAAAGCTGCCCGATCGTCAAAAATTAAATAGTTTGAATGAAAAATTTATATTAAAAAAACTAAGCCTGGGTAAAATTCCACCCTCTATATCAAACAGACCCAAACAACCATATCGGGCACCAATTTCCAACATTTTTTGCAATCATGAAACACCGGAATACATCAATGAAATACTTTCAGAAGCAAAATTAGAATCATTTGGGGTATTTAATTCAAAAAAAGTTAGTTTACTCATAAAAAACATAAACCAGCAAAAAATCATATCAGAAATTGATCAGATGGCTATTGTTGGGATTCTTTCAACACAGTTTCTATATAAGATGTTTATAAAAGAACCTATAGAAACTGATATCGACAACTTGAGAAATTACAGAATAATAGATGAGTTGAGAAGATGATCTATTGATTTCTTTGCAGAATTTTATATAAACACGATAATAAAAATGTACACATCCTGATGTCTTCTTAAACATTAGAGAAGATGTTTCTATCTCAAACTCGAAAAAATTGAATCGATAATTACACTAGAAATGAACCAATTATCCAGCAAAAAAAATTAATATCATGAAAAAATTGAAACACAAAGACGCCTTATCAAATGAATCCGAAATAAATCTCATACCACAGGAAACTCCATATGAAATCGTTTTTGCCGATCCTCGTGATGAAGAAATTAATTTAAAATTTCTAAAAAAATCTCAAATCAGTGCCCGTATGGCTCGTTGGTTCCTCGATCAGGAATACAATCAACTGATATGGTCCGATGGAGTTTTTGAGATTCTGGAATTAGATCCACGAAAATATGGAGCTAATTACGACAGCTTCATTGAAATGGTTCACCCCGAAGACCGGGATTTAAAAAACCAAACACAGGAAAATTTAAAGAAAACCTTTAAACCTCTTGAAATCAATTATCGGTTGCTTTTTAATGATGGTCGAATCAAGTGGATCAATGAAATATGCAATACTGATTTCGATCAGGAAGGGCATCCGATCAGATCCTACGGAACTATTCAGGATATTACCAAGTATAAACTCACTGAGGAAAATTTCAGGCTAAAAGAAGAGCAGTTCCAGAGCTTGATCGAATCCATTCCATCTGGTATTGCAATAATTCAGGATAATAAATTTGCATTTATCAATTCAGCCGCAAGGAAGATATTTGGAGAAAATACCAATCACAAATTTGATGGACAGAATATATCGAAAATTATACATCCTGAATCGGAAACTATATTTCGAGAGAAAATTGTATCAGTATCGCAAGGGAATCCTGAACCAACTTTCGAAGTAACATTAATTCAATCGAATGGTACATCTTTCGATGCTGAAGTTACTCTGATTAAAACATCATATCTCGAAACACCTGCAGTTCAGCTAATCGCAAATGATATTTCTGAACGAAAGAATAGCGAGAAAGCTTTGCTGAAAAGTGAAGATAAATTCAGAATGCTTGCTGAAAATCTATCAGAAAATGAAAATAGATTAAAAGATATTGTGGCAACTAAAGATAAATTCTTTTCGATAATTGCTCATGATTTACGCAGTCCATTCAATAGTATACTTGGATTCCTTGAACTTTTACAGAATCATTTTGAGACATTTAATGATTCGGAGAAGAAAGGTTATCTAAAACTCATTGATGGCGACACAAAAAAAACGCTTAAACTACTGGATAATCTTTTAGAATGGGCAAAAGTTCAAACTGGACAGATTTCGTTCGAACCTACAAAACAAAAACTTTTGCCTGTTGTCCGAAATGTAGAGGAAACTTTAGAATCAGCGTTAAAACTTAAGATGCTGGAATTTAAATATAATATTCCGAGTCATTTTGAAGTATTTGCTGATACGAATATGCTTACTACGATTCTACGAAATCTGATAAGTAATGCAAAAAAATATTCTCAAACTGGAGGAGTAATAGCTTTAAATGCTGAGAATAAAGATAATTTTGTAGAAATGAGTGTTTCGGATACTGGGATAGGAATGAGTGAAGAAATAAGGAAGAAAATCTTTCTGGTTAATGGACAAGTTTCAACCAAAGGAACTGCAAATGAAGTTGGTAGTGGACTTGGTCTTATTCTTTGTAAAGATTTTGTGGAAATGCATAATGGTACAATTTGGGTTGAAAGTGAAGAAGGAATTGGCAGTAAGTTTATATTCCGATTACCATTGTAGTATTTTCTAGTTAAAAGATTTCCTGATGCATAGTACAATATCCAAGATTTTAATCGTTGACGATAATACTTTCTATCTTTCCCTTTTAAAAACTGTTTTACGAAGTGTTGAGGCTGAAGTGCTTATGGCAACTTCTGGCAAAGAGGCATTGGCACTGATTAATGAGAATGATTTTGCTTTGGCAATTTTGGATATTCAAATGCCTGAAATGGATGGCTTTGAATTGGCAGGTCGTATACAGAATTTAAAAAACCGGGATATCGTTCCGATCATTTTTCTAACCGCATATCTATCGGATGAAGTTCAGATGTTTAAAGGATATGACAATGGCGCCATCGATTACCTCTCAAAACCTGTAAATAAAACAGTTTTCATTAGCAAAGTAAAAATCTTCCTTGAACTCGATCAGCAAAAAAGAAATCTAATCTCCAGTAAAGATTCGTTACAAAAGTCGAAGATTGAACTGGAGTCGAAACAAAATGAACTGGAATTACAGTACATCGCCTTACAAAAAGCGAAAGCCGAGACTGAGGAATCGGAGCAGCTCTATCATTCATTGCTGAAAACCTCGCCCGATGGAATCATAATTACTGATTTAAATGGAATTATTATTGAGGCATCGGACACCGCTATTGAATTTTTCGGTGGTAAAATAGAAGAGATTCATTTTTCGCAATTTATACCAAAATCATCGAGAAGAGCATTATTAAAAATATACCGAGCCACCATTATCGAAGGGATGGCTCAAAACCTTGAAATTAAACTGAACCGAATTGACAAATCTGAATTTGTTGGGGAAATAAGTTCAACGCAAATCAAAGGAAATGCTGGTGAACTTAAAGCTTTTATGGCTGTTATTAGGGATATTTCGGAGCGGAAATTGATTGAAAAGCAACTTCGTCACTCTGAAAGAATGTCAGGAATTGGTGAGTTAGCAACTGGTATGGCTCATGAAATAAACCAACCTTTAAATACAATTTCGCTAATTATTGATAATATTGTTTTTTCTCTTGATAATAAAACAATTACGGAAACATATTTGAAAACCAAAATAGAAAAGGTATTCGATAATATTTCCAGAGTAAAAAAAATAATTGATCATGTAAGGACTTTTGCCAGAGATCAGGATGATTTCGTACAAACAAAATTTGATATTAACAACAGTATTAAAAATTGTATTTCAATGGTTTCTGAGCAAATGCATCATAAAGATATTCAACTAATCTTTAATGCAGATTTAGAAATGCCAAATATTAAAGGAAATGGTTATCGGTTTGAGCAAGTTATACTAAATTTACTTCTGAATGCAAAGGATGCCATCGAAGAAAAGAAAAATGCAAACTGTAAGAATTTCAAGAAAAAGATTGAAATCTCAACTTTTCTGGCAGACAATTTTATTAATATAGAAATTAAAGATAATGGGATTGGCATTAAGACAGCAGATATTGATAAAGTACTTCTGCCGTTTTTCACTACAAAGGCTCCTGGGTTTGGCACAGGATTGGGTTTGTCAATTTCATATGGAATAATCAAAGAATTAGAAGGTGAAATTGGAATACAAAGCCAACCTCAAATTGGGACAACAATACAAATAAAAATTCCCGCAAAATAGAATGAATAATCTTAAAAACATTTAATCATGTTCAGCAATTCAGGTAAACCAGAAAACCATCAATTAAATTCACAGATGAAAGTTCTGGTCATCGACGATGAAACGAATTTCACTGACGAAATTGAAGAATTTCTTCAGAATCAGGGATATATTTCATATACTGCGAATAATGTGCACAAGGGGCGTACCATTTTAAAAAATCAGGATATCGACTTGCTCATACTTGATGTTAGATTAAAAGGTGTTAGCGGCCTTGACATACTTAAAGAGGTGAAACAGACTTACCCAAAGTTGGAAGTAATTATTGTTTCGGCACATGGAGACATGGAAACTGTAATTACGGCATTAAGAAACGGTGCAATTGATTACTTAAAAAAACCATTCAGACATACTGATATTCAAATAGCTATTCAGCGGACCCGTCGGTTTATTGATCTGAATCGGGTTATTAAAACAATGGAGGAAAAGAATTCATTGATTTCGAAGAATCTTCAGGAAAGGATCAAACGTGAATTTATTGGGGAAAGCCGACAGATCAAAGATGTTCTTGAAATGGCTTTAACTGCGTCAAAATATAAAAATACAAGTGTTCTGATAACAGGTGAAAGCGGTACTGGGAAAGAAAATATTGCACGTATCATTCATTATGAAAGTGATAGAAAAGATAATGTTTTTTGTGCTGTAAACAGCAGTGCAATAACAGATTCGCTGCTAGAAAGTGAATTTTTTGGTCATAAAAAAGGATCATTTACAGGAGCCATTAATGACAAAAAGGGTTTTTTTGAAGTTAGTGATCAGGGCACTTTATTCCTCGATGAAATTGCTGACATGCCAATGAATCTTCAGGCTAAAATTTTAAGGGCTATTGAGGAAAAAACAATTACCAGGGTTGGAGAAACAGATCCTGTGTCAACAGATTTTAGAATAATTGCAGCAACTAATCATGACATTCCGCAATTGATCGAAGACAAAAAATTCAGGCTTGATTTATTACATCGGCTTAACACTATCCATATTCATATTCCTCCATTGAGAGAACGAGTTGATGATATTGAACCTCTACTAATGTATTTTGTAGCAGAATTTGCCCGGAATTTAAATAAACCAATTCCTCACATTGATAAAGAAGCTATCCTGAATTTAAAAAACTATCCATTTCCAGGCAATGTCCGCGAATTAAGAAATATGATTGAACGGGCAATTATTCTCTGCAAAGGTGATACTTTAACTGTTAATGATTTTCAAACCAAAGTACTGAATGAGACTGAATCACCAAAAGAGATGATAAACTTTAATTTGGAAGAAAATGAATTGAATCTTATCCGGCTTGCCCTGAAAGAAAAGTTCTATAACCAAAATAAATCAGCGGAGCTTCTTGGTATAACTCGCGATTCATTAATTCGAAGGATGAAGAAGTTCAATATTCATGTTTCTAAAAGCGAGAATTCAAAATAACTTATCTTTTTTCTTGACAGAAATTTATTTAGGGTTATAAAACACATACATATGACACAAAAAATTGCACTTATTACCGGGGTAACCGGACAGGATGGAGCTTACTTGAGTGAATACCTTTTAAAAAAGGGATATATGGTGCACGGTATAAAACGCCGTGCATCGATGTTTAATACCGAGCGTATTGATCACATCTACGAGGATCCACATGTTGAAAATCAGCAATTTAAACTCCATTATGGTGATTTAACTGATAGTATGAATCTGACACGCATCATTCAGGAAACGCAGCCTGATGAAATTTATAATTTGGCAGCAATGAGCCATGTGGCTGTTAGCTTTGAAACTCCGGAATACACAGCCAATGCTGATGGTTTGGGAACTCTGCGTATTTTGGAATCAGTACGCCTACTCGGCTTGTCTCAGAAAACACGCATTTATCAGGCATCAACTTCCGAATTATATGGAATGGTGCAGGAGGTGCCGCAAACCGAAAGAACTCCGTTCTATCCCCGATCACCTTATGCTGTTGCCAAAATGTATGCATACTGGATCACAGTAAATTACCGTGAAGCCTATAAGATGCACGCAAGTAATGGGATACTTTTTAATCATGAATCGCCTATTCGTGGTGAAACTTTTGTTACACGTAAAATAACACGGGCAATAAGTCGTATTGCGCTCGGAATGCAAGATCAATTATTTTTGGGAAACCTTTCATCGATGAGAGACTGGGGACATGCAAAAGATTATGTACGTGCAATGTACTTGATTCTTCAGCAAGACCAGCCCGATGATTATGTGATCGCCACAGGAATTACTACAACAATTCGGGACTTTGTTAAAATGTCGTGTGAAGAGATTGGACTTGAAATTGCTTTCTCCGGAGAAGGTGCCGACGAAAAAGGTCGTTTGGTAGGTATCGATGAAAAACTGTTCTCTGAAAAAGTTGGTTCGCACTATGTTGCCGGTATTAAAGCAAGAATGGTTCCTGAATTGGTTGAAGGAGGATTATCAAAAAGTATTGTATCAGTAGATCCAAAATATTTCCGACCAACAGAAGTTGATTTGTTAATTGGTGATCCGACCAAATCAAAAACAAAACTCGGATGGGAACCAAAATATGACCTGAAGGCATTGGTTGCAGATATGATGCAATCAGACGTTAAATTCATGAAAAAAGATGCCTGGCTGAAAGAAGGCGGTTATCGAACGATGAATTACTTTGAATAAAAAAGCATAAGCCACAAATTTTGCAAACATTAAAAGTGCAGATTTGTGGCTTTTAAAATTTAAAAAATGGATAAACTTTCAAAAATATATGTCGCCGGCCACATTGGACTGGTGGGTTCTGCACTTTGGAAAAACCTTCAATCGAAAGGTTACACCAATCTGATAGGCAGAACTCTTGAAGAATTGAATCTAATGGATACTAATGCTGTAAACGGTTTCTTTGAACAGGAAAAGCCAGAATATGTGATTCTTGCTGCAGCCAAAGTTGGAGGTATTGTTGCCAACAATACCTATCGGGGTCAATTTATTTACGAGAATCTGATGATTCAAAATAACGTGATTCATGCAGCCTATTTGAGCAAAGTTAAGAAGTTGCTCTTTCTGGGAAGTACATGCATTTACCCACGTGATGCACCACAACCGATGACAGAAAATTGCCTTCTGACCGATCCGTTAGAATACACCAATGAACCTTACGCAATTGCAAAAATTGCTGGCATCAAGCTTTGTGAGAGCTATAACATTCAATACGGCACCAATTTCATTTCTGTGATGCCAACGAATCTTTACGGGCCGAACGATAACTTCGATTTGGAAAAATCGCATGTGTTGCCAGCAATGCTGCGAAAAATGTTTCTGGGCAAATGTTTGGAAGAAAAAAACTGGGATGCCATTCAAGAAGACCTGAATAAAAGGCCAATTGAAGGAATATCTGGCACCAATGAAAAAGAAGAAATTCTTACTATTCTATCAAAGTATGGAATTCGCTTGAATTTTTCTGAATCCGGGCAATCTGTTTCTGTCGAGATTTGGGGAACTGGTGCTCCGATGCGCGAGTTCCTTTGGAGTGAAGAAATGGCTGATGCATGTGTCTTCCTAATGGAGAATATCGATTTTCAAGATGTTAACCATGCAAATTCCGGACTATCTGCCACAAACGAAATTCGCAACACACACATCAATATTGGAACAGGGAAAGAAGTCTCCATACGGGAGTTAGCAAATCTGATTCGCGAAAAAGTTGGATTTTCCGGAGAATTGGATTTCAATACATCGAAACCAGATGGAACAATGCGAAAATTAACCGACCCGTCTAAACTGCACAAACTTGGTTGGCATCACCAAATTGAAATCGGTGAAGGAATCGAGAAATTGTTTGATTGGTATTTGAAAAAATAATTACCCGCATTATTTTGTATCCATGAAGCACCTAATTTCCGTTCCGCCCAATACAATTTCAAATTTTCATGAGATTGCCGGCTTACCGCAATACAATTGGTTTGTGACCTCCGATCCTGAAGGAAAACGTGTCAGTTCCGGAGGAGGAACGGCACATCTTCTGACCGAAATGTTTAATCATGAAGCAGATCAACGATTTGATGATTGGTTGCTAAAAGAAAAACGAGTATTGATTCATGCCGGTGGTCAGAGCCGGCGACTTCCTGCGTATGCCCCAATTGGAAAAAGTTTACTGCCTATGCCCGTTTTTCGCTGGTCGCGCGGGCAACAACTTAATCAGAGACTCATCCATCTTCAAACTCCTTTATTCGATCAAATACTTGACCGTGCTCCTGAGAAACTCAACACCTTAGTTGCCAGTGGCGACACCCTAATCTTTTCGGGTAAAAATATTCCTGAAATTCCGGATGCCGACATTGTTTGTTTCGGAATGTGGCTTGAACCTGAAAAAGCAACCAATCATGGAGTATTTTTCGCCAGCCACGAATTACCCGGAAGCTTGCAGTTTATGCTGCAAAAGCCGTCCATTCAAACCATCAAGGAACTTATCAACGAATATTATTTTCTGATGGACGTTGGAATTTGGTTATTAAGCGATAAGGCTGTAAAACTATTAATGAAACGCTCCGGATGGAATGGAAATGCATACGAAAATCAATCACCTGATTTTTACGATTTGTATACTGATTTCGGCACTGCTATGGGTGAAGCTCCAAAAAGCAATGATCAGGAAATCAATCAACTAAAAGTTGCTTTAGTGAATCTTGAAGGTGGCGAATTTTACCATCTTGGAAATACCTCCGAGTTGATTAGTTCAAACCTGGCCATTCAAAACAGAATTACCGATCAACGTGAGATTTGGCACCGGCAAATAAAACCACATCCAAGTATTTTTGTATTAAACGCTGAAGTTTCGACTCAACTATCTTCAAATCACACCAATATCTGGATAGAAAACGCATTTATTCCATCAAGCTGGAAATTAACCGGGAACCACTCATTAACAAATATTCCTGAGAACGACTGGAATCTGAACCTATACAATGGGAATTGCATTGATTTAATTCCTGTCAATCGCGAGAATGTTGTGATTCGAAATTATGGGTTTACTGATTCTTTCCGGGGAAAACTCAATGATGGATCTACCCGTTTTATGGAGATGCCATTTCAGGAATGGCTCAGGAAACGCAATCTTTTAGATGCTTTCAGTTCTATTGATGATGAAACCGACATTCAATTTCTTCCGCTTTTCCCCGAAATTAAGAAGGAAGATATCACCGAAACATTTATTCAATGGCTGATAGATCCACAACCAAAGGCAGAACCTAAATTCACACAACTTTGGTTGGAATGCCAAAGAGTGAGTGCAGAAGAAATCAGCTCAATTTGTAATATTCGGATACTCTGCGATCAGAGTAATTCTTTTCGTCTGAAAGCTATTCCTGCAATTGCACGAAATTACAACAATTCAGTTTTTTACCAACTCGATCTGGATAAACTGGCTACTGATTATAGTGATCAAAATCTGGAACTTCCAGAAGTTAAACAAGGGAAAAACACAGATTGGCTCCCGTTACATTTTCATATGTTCCGCGCTGCAGTAATGCGCAGAAGAGGAAATGAATGGGATCAGGAAGAAAAATTAGCATTCAACTATCTTCGCGATTCGGTACTCGAAAATTTCAAGAATAACTTAGTTGATCCGCGAATTCAACTTCTTTCTGATCAGATAGCATGGGGAAGAAGTCCGGTGCGACTTGATCTGGCAGGCGGATGGACTGATACCCCACCCTACTGTTTCCTTTACGGTGGAAAGGTTGTTAATCTGGCTGTAGAACTGAATGGCCAGCCACCATTGCATTGTTACATTAAAGCTTCCGAAAAGCCTGAATTTATTATTCGTTCAATCGATTTGGGGGCGCAGGAAACCATTACCACTTTTGAGGAATTGAGTGCGTTTTACAACATTGGCTCCCCATTTGCAATACCCAAAGCTGCGTTGGCACTTGCCGGATTTATTCCTGAATATTCACTACGGAAATTTCCAACATTGAATAAACAACTCTCAGAGCTAGGTGGTGGACTTGAAATATCAATTTTATCAGCAGTTCCGAAGGGTTCCGGATTGGGAACAAGTTCCATTCTGGCAGCAACAGTATTGGGAACAATATCCGAAGTTTGCGGTCTGGGCTGGGACAAAACTGAAACGGGCAGACGAACTCTGGCACTTGAACAGCTTTTGACAACTGGTGGAGGATGGCAGGATCAGTTTGGCGGAATACTGGAAGGAATTAAGCTGATGGAAACAATTCCGGGAAAAATACAAAGCCCTTTAATTAAATGGCTACCCGATTCCCTGTTTACTGATCCGATTTACAAAAACAGAATGTTGCTCTATTATACCGGTATTACACGGATCGCAAAAAGTATATTGGCAGACATTGTCAGAGGTATGTTCCTGAATTCGTCGAAACATCTGGCGTTGCTCGAAGAATTGAAATACCATGCTGAAAATACAAGTCGCACGCTTTCAGAAAAAGATTTTGAAGGATTTGGCAAAAATATATTGCGCAGCTGGCAACTAAACCAAAAACTGGATGCTGGAACCAATACTCCTGAAATTCAAAAAATCATTGACCTGATTTCACCATGGACTGTTGGACATAAATTGTTGGGAGCAGGCGGCGGAGGGTTTATGTTTATAATTGCTAAAGACGAGAAAGCTGCCGGTCAAATTAAGCAGAAATTAATTGCCAATCCTATAAATAGCCGTGCCCGAATGATCGATTTCAGTGTTTCACATACCGGGCTTCAGGTAACGAAAAGCTAATTTTAATCTGAGCCAAATACCAAAATCCTCCAATCTGTCAAACGACGAATTGGAGGATTTGGTTTTTTATAGCCCAAAATCAGATCATGTACTTTTCAGCCAGGCCTTTGCCAATCATTATATCATTCAGGCAAAAATACGATCCGGAGCTTCGTATGCCTGCTAATCCGGATAAAAGTGCCGGGTCAATTTTAATATAAACGACTCCCAGATAACGACCGTATTTCTCTTTTTTGTCCTTGATCGTTTCAACAACAATTTCATCCTTTTCCTTTAAAACTGACTTCACAAATTCGGAAGCTTTGTTGCCTTGCTCCCATTCCGGAGATCCCTTTTTTACCCCATAAACTTCTGGAGTATTCACTCCATAAAGCCTGACTTTTTCATCGTGAATCCACACCGAAAGCCCCAAGTCAATGGCAATTTCCAAAGTATCACCATCAACAACTTTTTGAATAATCGCTTTGTACTGATACATAATTTCTATTTTCGGGGTTGAACACCTTTTTGTTTGGCCATTTCTTCCAGTTTCTGCTGAAACTTTGACTTTACAACCGGCTTCTTTTTATTAATCATGATTTGAGCTCTGATTTTATCTTCATCAATCATCATGCGGAAAATATAAATTTGACCGATTGTGATCACGTTGGCCAGAAAATAATAATAGCTCAGGCCTGAAGCATATCCATTCAGGATAAACAGGAACATAACCGGCATAATATACATCATTTGTTTCATACCCGGCATAGCATCGGTATTCTGCGTCTGCGAATTCATATAAGTTGAAATGATGGTGGTAATGGTCATCAGCAAACAAAATAAACTGACGTGGCTTCCATAAAATGGAATAGTAAATGGTAGATTCAGGATTGAATCATACGATGATAAATCGGTTGCCCATAAAAAACTTTCCTGCCGTAACTCGATTGAAGTTGGGAAAAAGAAGAACATGGCAATCAAAACCGGGAATTGGAATAACATCGGCAAACATCCTCCCATTGGATTCACTCCCGCTTTTTTGTATAAAGCCATCACTGCCTGTTGTTTTTCCATGGGTTTATCCTTCCCAAACTTCCCGTTAATTTCATCAATTTCAGGTTTTAAGGCTTTCATTTTTGCCTGAGAATGATACGATTTGAAGGTAAACGGAAAAATCAGCAGTTTGATTAAAATCGTGAGCAATAAGATGATGATCCCAAAATTATCGATAAACCTTCTTAAAAAATTGAAGGTTGGAATAATCAGCCACTGATTCACTTGGCGAACAATGATATAACCCAGATTAATCTGGCTTTCCATTGACAAATCATACTGTTTCAGAGTATTGTAATGACTTGGCCCAAAAAAGAATTTCATTTTGACGCTTTCAGAATCTTTTCCTTCATAAGGAAGAGCAACATCAGCATTATAATTACCTACATAAAGCGGGTCTTCTTTGGTTAATACCGATTTAATATCAACCGTCGGAAAAGCTTCGTCAGCAATCAGGGTTGAAGCGAAAAACAATTGTTTAAAGCTAATCCACTTGGTTTTGGTCCGTAAACTTTCTTCTCCGGATTTGCCGGTTGAAATTTTATCGACCTCATCGTCCTGATATTTGTAGTAAATGGTTGAATAACTGTCTTCGCCATATTGTGAGCGTTTTTCCTGACGGGGCATCGTAATATTCCATTTAAAATTCAGGTAATTCGAATTCGCAGTGATGATATTACTCATTCCCTCGGTAATCACTTCAAAACCTACCAGATATGAGTTGTAGCTGAGTGAATATTTATATTCGAGGTATTTTCCGTCACCTGCCATTAACCGCATCGAGAGAGTCTTCGAGTCAACAGCGGAATTTGATTTTTCAATACCTTCCTTGCCAATTTTAACTTCAGGACCAGCGATCACCGAACTTGGAGTGGAATCGGACGGAGTAAAATAAAATGATTCTGTTTCGATGCTTCGATTTTGTGCAAAGAAATTCATCCCGAATTTACTGGTATTTCCTTCGAACAGAATGAGCGGTTTTGCATCAAACGTTTTGTAATTTTTAAGTTCTACCGAATAAATCCGACCACCCTTATTCGCGAAGGTTACTTTAATCAGGTTATTTTCAATGGTATAAAACTTTTCTTTTCCGGTTGAAGCATTTGCAAATACACCAAATTTTTCTTTTCGGGCCTCATCTTCCTTCGATACAATACTATCACTTGAAAGAGTGGCTACAACAGATGCATTTGCTTGATCGATCTGACTGGCAACAAAATCAGCTTTTTCTTTTTCAACACGAACCATCTCGATCGAATCCTGCGCTCGCTTTGCTGCTGCTATCTGTTCTTCCGATGGTCTATTATAATAGCTGAATCCAATCAGTATTGAAAAAATTAGGGCTACGCCTATAATCGTATTTCTATCCATAAAAAAAATATAAATTATTTTCCGAGTGAGGCCTTAATAAAAGCAACAAACAACGGATGTGGTTTTAAAACTGTACTACTGTATTCAGGATGAAACTGAACCCCAACAAACCATTTGTGAGATGGAATTTCAATGACTTCAACCAGATTGGTATCCGGATTCAGACCAGTCGCTTTCATTCCGGCGGCTTCAAACTGACTCAGATACTGGTCGTTAAATTCATAACGATGGCGATGTCTTTCCTTGATCTCGTTTTTATTATAAGCCTGAAAAATGTTTGAATTTTTATCGGCGATCTGGCATTTATAGGCCCCTAAACGCATGGTTCCGCCTTTTTCAGTGATGCCCTTCTGTTCTTCCATCAAATCGATTACCGGACATTCGGTCTTTTCATTCATCTCCGTCGAATCGGCTGATGTCAGTCCTAAAACATTGCGGGCAAATTCAATGACAGCAATCTGCATACCGAGACAAATTCCGAAGAAAGGAATGTTGTGTTCCCTTACATATTTGGTGGCAATTATCTTACCTTCAATTCCACGATGGCCAAAACCGGGTGCAACGATAATCCCTTTTAGTCCTTCCAGTTTCTTTTCAACATTATCAGCAGTAATTTTTTCAGAATGAATCCAGCGAAGTTTCACTTTGCACAAATTCATTGCACCCGCATGAATAATTGATTCGACGATCGATTTGTAGGCATCCTGTAACTCAACATATTTGCCTACCAACCCGATTTCAATTTCTGCAGTTGGCTTTTTAAGTTTGCTCAGAAAATTGTTCCACTCATCCATTTTCGGATCGTCTTTCAAGGGAAGACCCATTTTACGCAAAACAATTTCGTCCAAACGTTCTTCACGCATTTTATTTGGTACCTCATAAATAGTAGCAACATCAATCGATTGAATGACCGCATCGCTTTCGACATTGCAGAAAAGGGCTACTTTTTTGCGCAAACCCATGTTTAATTCATGCTCAGTGCGTAATACCAAAACATCGGGCTGAACTCCATTTTCGAGCAATTGTTTTACTGAGTGCTGTGTCGGTTTTGTTTTCAGTTCGCCTGAAGCTGCCAGATAAGGCACAAGTGTTAAATGAATAACCAGGGCATTGGAGCCCAATTCCCATTTCATCTGACGAACGGCTTCGATGTATGGTAACGATTCGATATCGCCAACAGTTCCACCAATTTCGGTCACCACAATGTCGTATTTACCTTTCGAACCAAGAACTTTGATGCGTCTTTTGATTTCGTCGGTAATGTGCGGAATAATCTGCACTGTTTTTCCAAGGTAATCGCCTCGACGCTCTTTGTTGATCACCGACTGGTAGATTCGGCCAGTGGTTACATTATTCGCCTGCGAAGTCGGCACATTCAGAAAACGCTCGTAGTGACCCAGATCCAAATCGGTTTCGGCACCATCATCGGTCACAAAACACTCTCCATGTTCGTATGGATTTAAGGTTCCGGGATCCACATTGATATAAGGATCCAACTTTTGGATCGTCACCGAATAACCTCTGGATTGAAGCAGTTTAGCTAGTGAAGCAGCTAAAATACCTTTCCCAAGTGAGGAAGTTACACCTCCTGTTACAAATATGTACCTGGTTGCTGACAAGACTTTAGATTTTAATTGTTCTTAACAAGCGGGCAAAGTTAATTAATAAAACGTATGGCTAAAAAATGTTGAAAAATTTAATAAATGGTTAACAACAAAAAACCCGCCTGAAGTCAGCGGGTTTTTTTATGAGGCTATTCGTCGTCTTCCATCGCATCCATGATCCTGATTTTCTCTTTCAGGAATTCAATTTTTTCCTTTGTATTGGCGATCTTCTGATTGACATCTTCAATTAAAGCCGATGCATTTTTGGTATTGGCAAAGAATCCAATGTTGTTATCGAGCAGAGCCAAATCAGACTCCATTTGTTTGAGCTTGGTCATGTATTTTTCACGCTCGAAACGCATTTTATTCTGGCCTCTTCCTGAAGTGGTGTTAGTCGCTACTTTACTCTTGAATTTCATCAGGTTCCGGCGTTTTTCATCGATCCTGAGGGTATCAAAATGACGGTTGATTACATCGCGGAACTCATTCTGGATGGCATCTTTATCTTTAAACGGAACGTGTCCGATTTCAGTAAACTGGCGTTGGAAATCTTTCAATTTATCCAGGTCGGCACTGTCATCGCCGGTGAGTGCAAATTGTTTTACTTCTTCCAAAAGTGCACGCTTCCTTCTCAAATTATCCGATTGCTCGCCATCAATCGAAGAAAAATGTTTGGCTTTGCTTTCGAAGAAAAAGTCGCAGGCCGAGCGGAAACGTTTCCAAATGATGTCGGAGAATTTACGGGGAACTGGTCCAATTTCTTTCCATGCTTTCTGAATGGTGATAAATTCATCCGCAGTTTTTTTCCAATCAGTACTGTCTTTCAAAGCTTCAGCCTGAAGACACAAATCGGTTTTTAACTGAAGATTGACTTGCTGTTCTTCTTTATTCTGATTGTAGAACTCACGTTTACGGTCAAAGAATTTGTCGGAAGCAATCCGGAAACGTTCGTAAATTTTATTGTTATCCTTTTTAGGGGCAAAACCAATTGTTCTCCAAACTTTCTGTAATTCAATCAGTTCTTTCGATTTATCGTCCCATTCACGGTGATTGTCAATTTCAATCAACGAAATTTGTTCAACATTCTCACACAAAGCAATTTTGGCATCCAGATTCTTTTTCTGATCCGATTTGCGGCCTTCGAAATAGTCCTGATGTTTTTTATTAATAATTGAGGTTGCAGCTTTGAAGCGTTCCCACAATTCGTCTTTTTTATCGCGAGGAACAGGTCCAACTTCGCGCCATTGTTCGTGATATTTCTGTAAAACGTTGAAAGCCTTTATAATTGATGGCTCAACTAAAAGTTCTTCCGATTTCTCACAGATTTCCATTTTAGTCTCCAGATTCTTCTTCAGGTCCAGATCGCGTAATTCTTTATTAATTTTAATAAAATCATAAAAATTTTCGACGTGATGGTGATAAGTATCCCAAAGATCTTTCAATTTTGCCTGTGGCACTGGTCCAATCATTCTCCATTTGTCCTGCAAGTCGCGGAAATCGTGGAAAGTTTTATTGATTGATTCTTTATTATTTATAAGAGATTTAATCTCTTCAATAATTTCATATTTTTTCTGAAGATTGGATTCTTTCGATTCATCAACCTTCTTGTTGTGTTCGTTCCTTCTGTCCTGATAGATTTTTAACAGATTCCGAAGTTCAAGTTCGTTCGGATCAGGTTCTGCTTTGAACTCAGCAACATCTCCACCAGCTTCTGTAAATGCAGCCTTTTGAGTTTCAATATTGGCCCGGTACAAGCGGAAGAAATTGATTTTAATCGCATCAACATCGTCTCTGATCTTTTCAAAGTCGTCGTTTTGCATCAAAGTACGTAATTCATTAATCAGGCCAGCTTCATCCAAATCGGCATAATCAGCCATCTTCAATTTTGGACTGTTTTCATCCAAAAGATCGTCTTCATGAATTTCGAGATCTTCATCCGAAACATCAATTAATTCTTCGATTGTCGGAATTTCTTCTGAAGACAATTCAATTTTAACTTCTTCACTGATCAATTCAGTTACAGCGGGTACTTCAATAACTTCTTCAGGAGCTGTTTCGTCCACTTCGGATGTTTCGGCCTCGGCAAGTACTTCAACTTCTTCCTCAGCAGGTTCTGCTGCAGTTTCGTTAATTTCAGGAGTAATTGCTTCTTCAGCTTCCTGAATTGCAGATTCAACTGTGACAGGTGCAGATTCTTCCACTTCTTCAACAGCATCCTCTACTTTAGCAACTTTAATTACTTCAGTCTGTTCAACAGTTTCTTCAGCAATATTCTGATCATCAACAATTTCTGATACAACATTTGTATCACTTAACTCAACATTGGAGTTTTTTAGATCTTTAGGTTCCATAACAAATTTAAATTACATGGTAATTAACAGAGAATAAGGTTCATTTTGAGCCTACGAAAATATATATTACAAGCTAATACTCAAACATTTTAATCAATTAAAGTGTAAAACAATCGGATTAATCTGATAAGACTGGCAATTACATGCTGATTTTTGTTTTAAACTGAAAAATTTGGCCTGTTTTAGGGACAGGTTGTTACTTTTGCAAAAAAAAATACCGGTATGCGTATTGATATTCTAACAGTAGTTCCAGAATTGCTCCAGAGCCCATTCATGCACTCTATTATAAAAAGAGGTCAGGATAAGGGATTGATCGAAATAGTTGTACACAACATTCGTGATTTTTCGGAGGATAAACACCGGAAAACCGATGATTATGCATTTAGCGGCGGCGCGGGCATGGTTATGACCATTCAGCCTATCGAAAGTGCCATCAACTTTTTGAAATCACAGCGCGACTATGATGCGGTAATTTACACCAGTCCCGATGGAGTACAATTCACTCAAAAAGTAGCCAATAACCTTTCGCTCCTGAATAATATCATTCTGCTTTGTGGACACTATAAAGGAATCGATCAGCGAATTCGCGAACATTTGGTAACCATGGAGATTTCAATTGGCGATTATGTCCTTACCGGTGGAGAATTGGCTGCTGCTGTAATTGTTGACAGTGTTGTTCGCCTGATTCCGGGAGTTTTGTCCGACGAAACCTCTGCCCTAACTGATTCGTTTCAGGATAACTTATTGAGTCCACCGGTTTATACCCGTCCTGCCGACTACAAAGGATGGAAAGTTCCAGAAATTTTACTCTCAGGAAATGACAAAAAAATTAATGAATGGCAGGAGCAGCAGGCTTATGAACGGACAAAAAAACTAAGGCCCGACCTTCTGAAGAACTAACCATTCAAAAGTCATTCATGGTCAATTGTAGGTCATTCAATTGTAATTCATTGATTGAGAGCTTCTTTTACTACAAATGCCGCGAAGCTAATGACAACCACTGACCACATCTCACCTCCTGCAAATCTTATTATACGGACAATAACTACATTTCTGCGAATCTTTTACCTGATCGTAAAGGTTTCCAATACTGAATATTTCAGATAATACTTCAGCAAAAACTATGGTGAACTCATGCTTTACCCGCTGAAAAACAAGTCTTTCGTTTTGGAAAATTATATTGGGTACAAAATCCGCCGCAAACAGATTATCCAATTTATAGATTGCCGGAGTAATTGAAATTTCATTTTCCTTCCTGCTCAGAATATCCGAATAAATCAAAGTCTGAAAAATCTCCTTTCGTCTTTCGCCATAATTCCGGTCGAGCAATTGAGTCCATTCCTTAAAATCAAGTTTCAAATTCCGACCTGTTTTGTAGTCGATGATTCGTAACCCCTCAGAAGTCCGGTCAATTCGGTCGACGATGCCACCCACGCGGATTTCAACTAACTTTTCTCCTGAACGAAACTGATATTCAGCCGAATACTCAGCTTCAATACTTTCAAGTTGAAAAGGAGTGAATTGCATATCGTTTTCGAGCAACTGACAGATGTAATCGCGAATGTGGGAAGCAATCAATATGCTTTGACCACTCAACTTCAGCCGACTTGCATCTTCAGCACTCATTTGATAATAAATAACTCCAATCGCCTGAAGTACAACCGAATCAATTTTACGCTGATCGCCACGAAGTATTTTCAACGCAGATGCTTCAATCGTTTTATTCAGAAATGGCCGGTACAACAATTCCATGGCATAATGGAATAAATTACCGAAAAGCACCGCATCAATTTCTTCTTTCAGCTCGTCTTTTTCTTTGATCCCGGCCAGGTATTTAAAATAAAATTTCAGTTTACAGTCGAGGTAAGTATTTATTGCACTTGGACTTAGATTTCGTTTTGAATAGATTGAAATCAGTTTTTGAATATGAGTTTCGGTCGATTCAATTTGGATTGGCTCATTGGTTGTGCCTTTAAAGTTAAAACTCAGGTTGAGTTCTTCCACTTCAAAATCCGAATCGTAAATCAGTTGATATAAAAAACGACTCTTTTCCGATGAAGAGATTCCCTCGGTTACCGAATTATAAACCAGCACCGTATTTTTTGAGCGATGAATTAAGCGGTAGAAATAATAGGCATACATGGCATCCCGATCTTCATAAGTCGGCATTCCGAATCCTTTTCGTAAATGATAGGGCACAAACGATTGTGCGGCAGAAATCCGTGGCAAAAATCCTTCGTTGGCCGAAAACAAAACCAAATTTTCAAAATCAAGATTTCGGGTCTCGAGCAAACCCATTACCTGAAGCCCGGTTAAAGGCTCACCCTCAAACGGGATCGATATCCGGCGAAGACTTTGATCGAGCAAACGGTATAAAATCTTGACCGGAAAATCAGGAACATTCAATCCCAACAAGGTATTTTTTAATCGCTGGATAGACAAAAACGCCTGAAAAAGATACTCAGATTCCAATTTTACCTGTTCATTTTCAGTACTGTCGAATTTCAGTGAAAGTTCTTTCAGAACATCCAGAAAATAATTGAGAATATCGATCCATGATTCAGGGCTGGAAAATATTTTTGTTACAAACTGACTGAAATTAAGCTCAGTGGAAGAAATGTAGATTTTGTTTTTTTTATGAATTCCGGAAACAAACTGCTTTATTTCAGGACTTACAACATATTGATGATTCAACAAAGCAACCACTGGTTTGTGGTAAAAAACAGCCGAGTTGCTTGATTTCCGAATATTCTTTTGCAGGCTGATGATTTGTGAAATAAAACCATAAACGGGAGTATTCACAAATGGATAGCCCATGGTAATGTTGATATTCGTAAAGCTATTTCCAACGGTTGAAATCACCGGAATCAATAGGTTTTCGTCGGCCAGTACAAAGGCAGTATTATCGAAGCGATTGGTAATCGGGAAGTTTTCCAGAACCTGTGGAAGATTAATGGCCTGAGCTTGTGTGATGTTTCCGGGAACGGAAACCAATGTAATTTTTCGATCTCCAGTATTTATCCGGCCTTCAGAAACGAAATTTCGGGATGCCGGAAACTGAATCATGTTGGTACGCAAAAACCTGCCGGCTTCATTTTCGGCATCGTTCAGGTAAAAATCGCCATAATCCCAGAAAAATATAGCCTTGTCAAGCTTTTCAAGCTTTTTAAAAATGGTTTTCTCGCATTCGTTCAAGGCATTAAAACCAATAAAAACGTACTTCTTTGCTCCTAAACGAGGTAAAAGATTCATTATATTTTCTGCAACCTCCCGGTAAATCATCCCGGAATAAGCAATTTTTTCCTGCATTAAAACTTTTCGGAAACGATGGTAAATGGCGGCAAGTTTGATCCAGATTTGGATAAACTTTTCCTTATTAAACGAATGTGGAACTTTATCCAGATTTCCCCAAAAATCGTCAATCGCCCGCTTCTGTTCTTGGGTCAGATATTCAAACTGATTTTCAAGTTCTTTCAGGTCGGCGATATTTCTGAAAAGGTCATCGGCATTCAGCATATACTTATCCACATCGTCAAAGTCGGCGAGTAAAATTTCGCCCCAGAAGAAAAATTCATCGAGCGGTTCATGGTGTCCGGTTTCTTTACTGTACACCTCCTGAAGTTTTAGGACCATCGAAACCGGATCGGCCTGTTGAAAGTCGGTCAGCGATGAAATCAATTCGTTAATAGTGACTATTTCCGGCGAAAGAATCGGTGTTTCAATCAACTCATTGAGGTAGGCTGTAAAAAAAACACCCGCTCTCCTACCCGGAAAAACCAGGCAATATTCGCTCAGTTCTGAACGGTTATTCGAATACAGGTAAGTAGCAACTTGTTTTAAAAAGGGATTCATCAGCAGAAGATCAGGAATTTACAGTTAGTCGTCAGAAGCATGTTATGAATCAATAAAGGTAAAATAAAATGTTTAGCCGGCGATAAGTCTGTTTTCAAACTTTTCTCTTTAATTTGCATAAAAAATCGATAGCAACTTTTGAATGAATTGGCATCCTGTTTCTTTGCCAACAAAACATCAGGTTTTATCGGGATTAAAATTGATTTATGGGAAATTTGGCAATGAACATCCGAACGATAATTATTCAATTTATTGATTATTTCTACAAACCTTTCCAAAGATTTATTCCTTTGGAAACCTTCAGATATGCCGCAACTGGTGGGTTTAATACTTTACTCGATATTACACTTTACTTTTTATGCTACAACTTTATTCTCGATAAAAATATCGTTGATTTAAAATTTATAGCAATAAGTCCATACATCGCTGCTTTTTTGATAGTTTTCCCAATCACTTTTTTTACCGGATTTTTGCTGGCCAAATATATCACATTCACTAATTCAGACATTCGCGGGCGTGTACAATTGATCCGTTACATGATTTCTGTATCCGGTTCACTTCTGCTGAATTATACTTTTCTGAAAATTCTGGTTGAATATGGGGGATTTTGGCCTACCCTGGCAAAAATAATTACAACCGTAATCGTAGTAATTTACAGCTACTTCGCTCAAAAATTATTTACTTTCAAAACTGTTGGAGTATCTCTTTCCTGAAGATTATTTTTGAGCGTTCTATTCAAAGCTTTCTCAGTATTTGACGGTTTAACTCTTGGGCAATTTAAACTAAAGTCGGTTTCTGATGTTATCCTTAACAATTCGAAATGAAGTCATGGATACTTTTCGTAATATCCGCGAATTTTATTTCTTTGCACAATTATAAAAAACAATTAAAACAAAAGGCTATGAAAATAGGAAAAAACAAAATGGTTTCCCTTACATATGATCTTCATTATGATGATGCTGAGGGCGAAATGATTGAACAGGCGACCAGCGAGAAACCATTGAGTTTTGTGTTTGGTTCAGGATTGATGCTTCCAAAATTCGAATCGTATTTAGATGGACTTGAAGCAGGAAATCCTTTTGAAATCAGCTTACAGGATGTTGATGCTTATGGCGAATTAGATGAAAATGCGATTGTCGATCTTCCAAAACATATCTTCTTTATCGATGGTGAATTTGATGAAGAAATGATTGCTGAAGGAAATACAGTTCCAATGATGAGTACAAGCGGTCAGAAACTGAATGGCTTGGTTCTGGAAATCACCGACGATACCGTTAAAATGGACTTTAATCACCCATTGGCTGGAGAAAGTTTATTCTTCAAAGGCGATATCCTTGAAGTGAGAGAAGCTACCGATGAAGAAATTGCTGCTACTCTAGGTGGCGGTGGTTGTGGCTGCGGAAGCGGCGGCGGCTGTGGAAGTGGTGGTTGCGGAGATGAAGAATGCAGCGATGGCTCATGCGGCACCGAAAGCAAAAGCGGTTGCGGATGCGGCTGTTAATTCGTTCAATCAAATAATTTAAGAATGTTGTTTCAAAATTTCGTATTTTAGGACAACATTTTTTTTTAGAAAAGAGTCATTAGAAAAAGTCATTAGGAATGAATTCGTTTTGTTTTCTTTTTTTTCCGATTGACTTATGACCTTTTCCAAATTTTTCTTTTTACTCTTTACTCTTTATTTGTATAATATGAACAGTTTCGGACAAATTTTCAGGTTAACTTCGTTTGGCGAGTCGCATGGAAAAGCCATCGGAGGAATTATTGACGGCTGCCCTGCCGGTTTGGATATCGATTTGGATTTTATCCAGAATGAGCTGAACCGACGCAAGCCCGGCCAATCCAAAATCACCACACAGCGCGATGAAAGTGATCAGGTTGAATTTTTATCCGGAATTTTTGAAGGAAAGACTCAGGGAACTCCCATTGCTTTTCAAATCCGGAATAAAGATCAGCATTCGTCGGATTACAACGATTTGAAAGATGTATTTCGCCCGTCGCACGCCGATTATACCTATATTCAGAAATATGGAACCCGCGACCATCGTGGCGGAGGCCGTTCCTCAGCTCGCGAAACCATTGCTCGGGTTGTTGCCGGAGCTGTTGCTAAATTGCTTTTGGCACGAGTAGGTATTTCTATTCAGGCATATGTTTCAAGGGTGGGCGAAATTCAGCTCAATAAATCGTATACCGAACTCGATTTAAGCCAAACCGAATCGAACATTGTGCGCTGTCCGGATGCCGAAACAGCTGAACGCATGATTGCCCGAATCGAAGAAGCAGGCCGCGATCATGATACGGTTGGAGGTATTGTCACAGGAGTAATTCAGGGAGTTCCGGCTGGTTGGGGTGAACCTGTTTTCAATAAATTACATGCCGATCTGGGTTTTGCAATGCTCGGAATCAATGCCGTAAAAGGTTTTGAATACGGATCAGGATTTGATGGAACCCGTTTATCAGGCTCAGAGCACAACGATGTATTTATTAAAACTGACACCGGTGTGCGAACCAAAACTAATCATTCAGGCGGAGTACAAGGTGGAATTTCAAACGGCGAAGATATCTACTTTAATGTCGCATTTAAGCCAATCGCCACCTTGCTTAAAGAACAAAATACGGTTGATCGTGCTGAAAATGAGATTGTGATCAATCCCAAAGGGCGTCATGATCCATGCGTATTGCCCCGGGCGGTACCAATTGTTGAGTCTATGGCTGCAATTGTGCTTGCTGATCATTATTTATTGAGTCGGATCAATCAATTGGTGCCTTAGTGATGCGATTCAAATCTTCATCAGAATATAACTAAATAATACTTTATCTTTAAAAAAAAATAATTGGAGAAGACTCTCTTTTCCAATTCTTAACAACTTAGATATTGAAATCATAAAATTATACCTGTTCCGATTGTCCAACTAAACTTAATCTAAACCAACATCATGATTCCTACAACCAGATACCGAATGAAATACAATCCTCATTTTGTATTACTTTTTATCTTTTTTACAGGCTGGTTCTTCAATTCATGTCAGGAAGAACCTAAATTATGGGACGTCAAATCAACCGAACAGGTGGCCAGCAATTATATTCAAAGTCAACCTGAATTTTCTGAGTTTTCCAAACTGATTGAAGTTACTGGTTTACATGCATTGTTGGGTATCCGGGGACCATATACCATCATGCTTCCTGATAACGATGCGATGTTTGCCTATTACAAAGAAAAAGAGGTGAATAACTTAATGGATTTCGACCAGGCATTCAGGAGAAAACTAGCACTCAATCATATAGTTGCCAATGAATTAAATACAAGCGATATGGGTTTGGGAGCATTGCGCGACACCAATGCAATCGGCGATTTTTTAGTGACCGAATTCGAGGGGTCAGACATCATTCTGAACCGACGCTCAAAAATTATTAAAAGGGACATTCGTCTTGCAAATGGCTATGCACATCGAATCGATAGGGTTATTGAACCATTAACAAAAGATGTTTTTACTGTTCTTTCAGAGGATCCGTCGTTTAAAATTTTTACTGAAGGCTTAAGTGTTACTGGACTAAAAGATACCTTACAACAGATCACATATCGTTACGGAACAAATACTTACCGCAACCGATTTACACTTTTAGCAGTTCCTGATTCGATCTACAATAAAAAAGGCATTTACAGTGTGGCAGATCTTATGAATTGGACCAAAGCAAATCCCGACAGCATTACATCCAAGAACGACGAATTATACCAGTATATGGATTACCATTGTCTGGCAGGTACTTACTACTTATCGGACCTTGATAGCAAGTTGTACCCAATTATGTCACACGAGAATTTTGTTTTAATGACCATTGATTCTGACTATAAAATTAATCTTCATCCTAAAACAAGGAAATATACAGCCTTCATCGTAAGTGGATCAAATACTCCAACGAAAAACGGCGCACTTCATGTTATCAATGATTTGTTGCCGGTTTCTGAACCTCAACCTCAAACTATTCTCTTCGAATGTACCGACTTCCTTGACATCAGGCAAGGCGACTGGTACGGAAAGTATTACATGAAATGGAGCGATGGTCAGAATGCTCTTACTAAAATTAAGTTTGAAGGTGATTTTCTGGGCTATTATTTCAAAATAAATCACGGTTTAGGTAATTTAATAAATTATGATGGTTTGTTTATGCTTAATTATTGGTGGATTGAGGTTACCTTCCCCAGGTTGATCAAAGGACAATACGATGTTATATATGGCTCTCCCTGGGACAGTGGGACCGAACTAGCTGATTTTGTTATTGAAATTGATGGAATACCCACTGGAATTATTTATGATAAAGGAAAGGGACTGAACCAAAAAATCGGAACTGTTGACTTTAAAACAACATCGGAGCATAAGATAAAGCTAAGAGCAATTAGTTTTGGAGCACTGTATTGGGACTTTATTCAATTTGTACCCGTGAAATAAACTATTTTGGATTTTTTGTCGGATGCAAGATTAATGACAAATTCAATATTATCCACCCAAAATTTACTTTCT
>JBBQMW010000002.1:0-67103 GCA_038329265.1 Bacteroidales bacterium
GATAAATCACGGACAAAGGTTTTTGTCCCACAAAAGGCTGCTGAGTTACCGAGTCGGCTACTCATAGAATATACACTTACTATTCCCGGCGTGCATACTGCCATCATAGGTATAGGACACATCGATGATGATCCTCTGAAATGTCAATTGGTTCAAAACTTTACTGATGCACAAATTCAACCAAATGGGATATCAGAAGTGGAGCGGAATAGAATTGAAGGACTCACAAAAAAGCTTAAAGCTACTTCCAATTATTTCCAAATGTCGAAAGTTGGACTCACTAAACCCCGAAACCTCCGGAATGATGGAAATACAATTATCTGGGATAATGCCTTTGCCGGTGATACACCAGTGAAATCGTATGAAATTCTGTTGGTCGAAGCTGATCGAAAAAACAGTAAACGGTACTCAGACTAAATTTGATGTTTCAAGCTTTCGAAAAGGAATTTATTTTGTGCGATTTACTGATGGAAATAGTATGAAGTTCGTTAAGCAATAACTTCGTTTCTATCGAATCATCAGGGTTTTCATAGATTGGCAGAAGGGTATCTGAACAGAGGATTGATATCAAGAGCTTTTATTTTGATCGCTGCCACCTCCTCGTGGTTTAGCGGACTAAGCTGATCTCTGAGATTAATTGCAATTTTAAACAGGTTGACATCACCGGGACTCATCGCATTGGTGACCGGGTGAGATAAGGTAAAACGTAATCCCATTCTTATTTCTTCTTCGCCCATAAGGGGTTCGTACCAGCATTTTGGGTATTGCGAACGGTCTGCATCTTTTGGCCACGGCCCTTTTGCCATTGCTTTTAATGCAATGATTCCCATTTTCTTCTGCTTGGCAAGTTCCAGAACCTGCGGTCCAAAATTGCCAACATTCCAGGTGACATAATTGAATGGAAACATGATGGAATCGAAATCGAATCCATTCATTAAAGCCATTGCGGCTTCAACCGAATGTGCAGAAAATCCAATAAACCTGATTTTACCTTCTTTTTTAGCTTCGAGGAAAGTTTCCATTGCACCACCCGGTCCTAAGATCGTTTTAACATCTTCAAGAGAAGTTACCGCGTGTAGCTGATATAGATCGAAATGATCTGTCCGAAGGTTTTTGAGCGATTGCTCCAATTCCTTACGTGCATCATCTTTTGTGCGTTTGCCGGTTTTACACGACAAAAAGATATTTTTTCGGTAGGGTTCCAACGCCGGTCCAAGTTTAACTTCAGCATCGCCGTATGATGGAGCTACATCGAAGTGGTTTACTCCTGCATCAATGGCAAATTTTACAGAGGCAGAAGCATCTTCCGGAGTTGCATCCATAACGATTATTCCACCGAAAGCGATCACTGAAAGCATTTCGCCAGTATTACCCAAGGCTCTCTTTTCAAGCTTACCGGCGGGCGAAGATTTTCTTGTAATAAACGACAAATCGGCTGGAAAAAGGCTTAATGAAGGAGCAGCCAAAACTGTTTTGCTGATAAAGTCACGACGTTTCATAAGGAGTGTTTTAAGAAATAGGTAGTAAACTGATTGCGACAATGTTCGTGCAAGTTACAATATATTGTTGAAAACCGGATATTTATTTGGTGCTTAAATATTTTACGATGTTGTTCATTGTACAGATCTATTTCCAAACCGATATTTCTGATTTGCTCTCAATATATATTCTCAAAATCTTTAAAAACGTTTATGGAATCTTCCTTCACCAGATCAGATTCGATTTTAAGCTTTTGCTCCAGTATCTGTCTTTTCTGAATCAGGTTGTAATTTGCAAGTGCTTCGTTTATGTAGCGGTTTCGGGGTATATTAATTCGGGAAAGAATCTTTTCTGTCTCGCCGAAAATTGAATCGTCAATTTTGAGTGATACTGTTTTCATTATATAGTATTAATAACACAAAAGTATATCTAATTTATATATCAAATAAGAGCTTATTATTCAAATTTATAGTTGTGGCAAGCGGATATCATAAATGGCTTACCGGGCAGCAATAGTGCTTTCAAAATTTGAAGCAAATTCCCAATTGTAGAGTTTTGCATTTTTCTCCAATAACCGGAATCCTGTGGAAGATAAGTCGTAAACGGAAGCAAAATACTTGACCATAAGTTCTTTTGCTTTTAGATGAATGGCTTCCCGAAAGGCATCATTCTCTTTTATGTTCGACAATTTTAAAGTCAACTGATTCATGGTGTCCAATTCTTCTTCAAGTCGGTACATTGGATAATTCCGATCTTTATCAATAACCGACTCTGTTCCATTTAAAAGTGCAACGGCATAAGCCTCAATAAGCACATCAATTTCTTCGGACGACCGGGTATCGGGATAATACTCCTGAATGTCGGCATATACTAATTCAGTAAATTCTTTTTTGAAGCGGTTGTAGAGTGTATCTGTTTTCTTGATTTCCTCCAGAATAAACTTTAGATTTCCGATGCTGTCAAAAGTTTTCATATCAGATGTTTGAGTGGTTTCATGCAATTCTATAACACACGCGATGCAAAAAAGATTAAAAACATCCTCATAAATTGTCTGACTTCATTTCACGGGTTTTGTTTGGCTGCCAATAATTCTTTCAAACAATAAAAAAACGGGGTGTCCGCAATAAAAATCATCATGAAACTCAGATACCCCTATTTTGATTTATCTTTGAAACTTTAAAAAACAAATACGCTATGAAACTCTGGGATAAAGGAACCTCGGTCAATGAACTCATCGAAAACTTTACAGTTGGTAAAGACCGTGAAATGGATTTGTACCTTGCTAAATTCGACGTTTTGGGCTCTATTGCACATGCTAAAATGCTGCAATCCATAAATTTACTCACAATGAGTGAGCTAGCCGAACTTCAAAACGAACTGATTGAAATTTACGGTGTGATTGAAAACGGGGATTTCATCATTGAAGACGATGTGGAAGATGTACATTCGCAGGTGGAGTTGATGCTGACCCGTAAACTGGGTGACACTGGTAAAAAAATCCATAGCGGACGTTCGCGCAACGATCAGGTTTTGCTCGATTTAAAGCTTTTTACCCGTTCCGAAATTCAGATACTGGTTGAAGCTGTTTGCGAATTGTTTGATCGGTTTCTGGCTAAAGCCCTTACCAATCAGCAGTACCTGATGCCCGGCTACACGCATTTACAGGTTGCTATGCCATCGTCATTTGGACTTTGGTTCAGTGCATATGCCGAAAGTCTGGTCGATGATTTAGTGCTTTTAAAAGCTGCTTACCAGATTACCAACCAGAATCCGTTGGGCTCTGCCGCAGGTTATGGTTCTTCCTTTCCGCTCGACCGCCAAATGACCACCAATTTGCTTGGTTTCGATTCGATGAATTACAATGTGATCTATGCGCAAATGGGTCGCGGCAAGATGGAAAAAACAGTCGCTTTTGCACTTTCATCAATTGCTGCTACCATTTCTAAATTCGCTTATGATGTGTGTTTGTTTATGAGTCAGAACTTTGGTTTTGTCTCGCTTCCCGATGAACTTACAACCGGTTCGAGCATTATGCCGCACAAAAAAAATCCTGATGTGTTCGAACTCGTTCGCTCGCATTGCAATAAAATACAGGCGATTCCTTATCAGATTAGCCTCATGACCAATAACCTGCCAAGCGGTTATTTCCGCGACCTGCAAATTCTGAAAGAGGTTTTTCTTCCAGCCTTTCAGGAATTGCTCGACTGCATCAGCATTGCCGGTTTTGCCATCGATAACATGACTGTGAGTACCAATCTCCTTTCCGACGATAAATACAAGTATGTTTTCAGCGTCGAAGATGTCAACAAACTGGTTCTTCAGGGTGTGCCTTTCCGCGATGCTTATAAACAGGTTGGCGCGCAAATTAATGAGGGAACTTACGAGCCAACCCGGGAAGTGAACCATACTCACTCCGGAAGTGTTGGTAATTTGTGTTTGGACGAGATTGCTGAAAAGATGATTGCCGTTGTTGAAGGCTTTGAATTCGGGCAAATCGAAGCAGCCTATTCGAACTTATTGCAAACCGATCTGAAATAATCTGCTGAATCTGTGATTAATCTGGTATGTGTCACTGCACTTCGATCTGTTAATTAATCGTTATTTTTTGAAATCAGGCCAATCAGGAATGACTGGTTTTTTGTTGTACTTAAGTGGTTGAATAACAGAATTATATTTTGCTTTTTTAGTCAGTTTTTTTTCGGATTGAAAGTTGATGCTCGTTTCAGTTAAATTCTGAAATTTGACTTTTCTATAAAAATCACTACTTTTGCTTTCAGTTCGTAAGAAAAACGATTGATTTACTTATAATTATTTAGTTTTTATGGATTGATTTGTTCAGAATGATTTATAATTGATCAATTTAAAAGCTTTTTGCGAATATCAAATATTTAAAATCAGATAGGATGAGTTTAGGAATGCCAAAAGCGCAGGGGTTGTACGATCCAGCCAATGAGCACGATAATTGCGGAATCGGTTTTGTGGCGCACATCAAAGGCCAGAAATCGCATGATATTATCGACAGAGGATTAGAGGTTCTTGAAAACATGGAGCACCGTGGTGCAACCAGTGCCGACAATAAAACCGGTGACGGCGCCGGTATCTTAATGCAAATACCCGATCAATATATAAAGGAAGTGTTGAAGGTAAATATTCCTGCGTCCGGAAAGTTCGGAACTGGCTTGATTTTTCTTCCTCAGGATCAAAAAGAAGCGGCAATTTGCGTGGATATACTCTCCAAATACATTAAACAGGAAGGTCTGGAGTTGATTGAGTACCGCGATGTGGCGGTTGATAGTTCTGCCCCGGGCGAAATTGCCAAATTGACCGAACCATTCATCAAACAGGTTTTTGTGAAGGCTGATTTGGAGCAGGAAGTGCTCGAACAGAAATTATATCTGGTCAGGAAACAGGCCGAAAAGGAAATCCGTGATTCGAAATTGAAATTTGCCAGATCGTTTTACGTTCCCAGCCTGTCGACCCGTGTAATTATTTACAAAGGAATGCTTACCTCAGGCCAGTTGCGCGAGTACTTCAAAGATCTTTCGCATCCAAAATTTACCAGCGCTATTGCCCTGGTACATTCACGTTTCAGTACAAACACCTTCCCAACCTGGGATTTGGCTCAGCCTTTCCGCATGGTGGCGCACAATGGCGAAATCAATACGGTGAAAGGTAACCGCATGTGGATGTCGGCCCGCGAATCGCTCCTGAAATCGGAAGTATTTGGCGAAGACCTCAAAAAACTGTTCCCGGTTATCGAGCCCAATAAATCCGACTCAGCTTCATTCGACAATACACTTGAGTTTCTGCACATGACAGGCCGCTCCATGCCACACGCATTGTGTATGATGATTCCTGAATCGTTCAATTCAAAAAATCCGATTCCTGAAAGCCTCAAGGCATTCTACGAATATCATTCAACCATCATGGAGCCTTGGGATGGCCCGGCTTCGATGGTATTTTCTGACGGCCGTTATATTGGCGGAACACTCGACCGCAATGGACTTCGCCCTTCCCGTTATATCATCACCAAAAATGATATGATTGTGATGGGTTCCGAAGTTGGCGTGCAGGTTTTTGCTCCGGAAGATGTGAAAGAAAAAGGCCGTTTGCGCCCCGGAAAAATCCTTTTGGTTGATACCAAACTGGGAATTATTATTCCGGATAAAGAAGTAAAAGCGCAGTTAAGCACACGCAATCCATACGGAAACTGGTTGAAAGAAAACCGTTTGTTGATGGAAGATATTGAAGTCAAACAGCGTGTGACTTCATCATTAGGCGATCAGTTCCCCACTTATTCGAAAGTATTTGGCTATTCGAAAGAAGACATGGAAATGATCATCAAACCGATGGCTTTGACCGGCGACGAACCTACCAGTTCGATGGGCAACGATACACCGCTGGCTTGTTTTTCGGAAAAACCACAGCGTTTCTTCAACTATTTCCGTCAGGTTTTTGCGCAGGTAACCAATCCGCCAATCGACTCTATTCGTGAAGGTTTGGTAATGTCGCTGACCAACTACATCGGTTCGTTGCATACCAATATTTTGGACGAATCGCCGGTACATGCGAAACTGATTAAATTCGACGACCCGATTATTACCAATACCGACCTTGGTAAAATCAAAGATATGAAACACGAACAATTCTCACACAGCACCATTCCGATGGTATTTCCTGTGAAAGAAGGTGTTGAAGGTTTCAAAAAAGCATTCGATAATTTGCTGATGTTGGCAGAGAAAGCTGTTGATGAGAAAAAACATTTCATCATTCTTTCAGATCGCGAGATCTCGGCTGATTACGCGCCGATTCCATCTTTGCTGGCAGTAGCTGCAGTACATCATCACCTCATTCAGACTCAAAAGAGGATGCAGATTGGTATCATTGTGGAAACAGCCGAAGCACGCGAAGTTTCTCATTTTGCCATGTTGTTTGGTTATGGTGCCAGCTCGGTAAATCCATACTTGGCATTTGCAGCCATCGACGATTTGGTAAGTAGCGGAGAAATTAAACTCGATTACGGCAAAGCACGCTACAATTACATCAAATCGGTCGATAAAGGATTGCTGAAAATCCTTTCGAAGATGGGGATTTCCACACTGCGCAGCTATCATGGTTGTCAGTTGTTCGAGTCATTGGGTGTCAGCGACGAAATTATTACCAAATATTTCACCGGAACAGCCTCTAAATTTGGCGGTATCGGTTTGGAAGAAATCTGTAAGGAGACTCTTTTGTTTCACAAAGAAGCTTACAGTAAAAAGAAACACCTGAGTACAACGAATTTTGAAACTGCCGGGACTTATCATTACCGGAAATACGGCGAACATCACGCCTGGAATCCTGAAACCATTGGATTGTTGCAGTGGGCGACCCGCACCAACGATTACAGTGTATTTAAAGAATTCAGTAAAAAAGTGGATTCCGAAAATGCCTTGCCAACTTTTATCCGTGGCTGCCTGAAATACAAACTTAATCCGATTGATATTTCGCTGGTTGAACCGGTTGAAAACATTATGAAGCGTTTTGTGACGGGAGCAATGTCATACGGTTCTATCAGTAAGGAAGCTCACGAAGCGTTGGCTGTGGCCATGAATTCCATCGGTGGACGAAGCAATACCGGAGAAGGTGGTGAAGATTCAGAACGTTTCAAAACGAATAAACGCAGTGCCATTAAACAGGTGGCATCGGGTCGTTTTGGGGTGACCAACAATTACCTGATCAATGCCGACGAGTTGCAGATTAAAATTGCACAAGGTGCAAAACCGGGCGAAGGCGGACAGTTGCCGGGTTTCAAAATCAATAATATTATTGCCAAACTCCGGAATTCAACCCCGGGAATTACCCTGATATCGCCACCGCCTCACCACGATATTTATTCGATTGAGGATTTGGCTCAGTTAATTTACGATCTGAAAGTGACCAATCCCCGTGCGAAAGTATCGGTAAAACTGGTTGCTGAAAATGGGGTAGGTACAATTGCCGCCGGTGTGGCCAAAGCTTTCTCCGACCTGATTACCATTGCAGGTTGCGAAGGTGGAACAGGTGCAAGTCCGGCGAGCTCCATCAAATTTGCAGGTTTGCCTGTTGAATTGGGAATTGCCGAAACACAGCAAACTCTGGTGATGAATAACCTTCGTGGCCGTGTGAAACTTCAGGTTGACGGACAGTTAAAAACCGGTCGCGATGTGGTCATCCTCGGAATGCTCGGTGGTGAAGAATTTGGTTTCTCAACTTCGGCGCTGGTAACATTGGGCTGCATCATGATGAGGAAATGCCACTTGAATACTTGTCCTGCCGGAATTGCAACTCAGGACGAAACGCTTCGCAAACGCTTCATCGGACGTTCGGAATATGCCATCAATTTCTTCCGTTTTATTGCAACTGAAGTTCGTGAGCATCTGGCAGAAATAGGGGTGACTACCTTCGACGAGATTGTGGGCCGTGCCGATTTGCTCGAACAAAACCGCGAGGTTGCCAATTGGAAGATGCGCAAAATGGACTTCTCACGGGTGATTCATATGCCTGAAGAAGCCAAACAATACGATATCCGGAATACATTTCCGAACATTAAATCGGTGGAGGAACACATGGATCACACCCTCATTCGCGATGCCAACAAGGCCATTAAGAGTAAGGAAAAAGTGTGGCTGGCACATACCATCACCAATGTCGACCGTACTGTTGGAGCCATGTTATCCGGAGAAATCTCGCGTCGTTACGGCGAAGAAGGATTGCCAAACAACACCATCATGGCCAATTTTACCGGAACGGCCGGACAGAGTTTTGGTGCATTCCTGGTAAAAGGGGTGAGCTTCAGGCTCGAAGGCGATTCGAATGATTACATCGGAAAAGGTCTTTCCGGAGGGCGCATTATTGTGGTGCCACCTGTTGGTTCAACATTTACTCCTGAAGAAAATATCATTGTCGGAAATACTTCGTTCTACGGTGCAACTTCCGGAGAAGCATACATTCGTGGTGTGGGCGGAGAGCGTTTCTGTGTGAGGAATTCAGGAGCCAAAACGGTTATTGAAGGTAGCGGCGACCACTGCTGCGAATACATGACCGGAGGCCGTGTAGTTGTTCTCGGAACGACCGGACGTAATTTTGCTGCTGGTATGAGCGGAGGTATTGCCTATGTGCTCGATCAGGAAGGAAATTTTGAATATTTCTGCAACAAAGGTTTGGTTGAACTCGGACCGGTTGAAGATAAAGCCGATATCATCGAACTTCAGGATATGATTAACAAGCATCTGTTGTACACACAGAGTACAATGGCTGCCAAGATCTTAACCAATTGGGACGAATATCTGCCCAAATTTGTGAAGGTGATTCCATTCGAATATAAGAAAGTGCTGGAAGAATTGAAACTTCGCGAACTGGAGAAAAAACTTCAGTTAAGCGAAGATAATCCGACAAGGCACGAATAGAAGAAAGCCCCCTTCCCGTTCCCCCAAGGGGGAAAGCTTAGGTCGCAATTTGCGAATGTTTTCGCACTGAAAGGGCAATATATCAATAGCCCGGGGCGAAACCCCGGGTTTGTAAATAGGTCATAAAAACCGTCCGCGGGAACTGATTTTTGAAACAGATATCTTATAGCGGACGAAATAGAGTTAACGTTATTTTTTGAAATATATCCTGATGACAATTCAATCCGAACACTCATCAGAAAATTAAAAACAAACACCATGGGAAATCCAAAAGGTTTCATGACAATAGGACGGAAAGATGCTGGTTACCGTCCGCTGAATGACAGAATTTATGATTATGGTGAAGTGGAGCAAACACTCGACGACCAGGACCGTATTGATCAGGCTGCACGCTGCATGGATTGCGGTGTTCCATTCTGTCACTGGGGCTGCCCGGTAGGAAGTAAAATACCTGAATGGCAGGATCTGGTGTATAAAGCTGACTGGAAAGGCGCTTATAATATTTTGCATTCAACAAACAGTTTTCCGGAGTTTACCGGTCGTGTTTGTCCTGCACCCTGCGAAAAAGCATGCGTGTTGGCAATTCATAACGAAGCTGTAACCATTCGCGAAAATGAAGCTTCAACCGTTGAACACGCCTTTAATCTGGGTTTTGTTCAGCCACGTATTCCTGAAGTCCGCACCGGAAAGAAGATTGCCGTTGTCGGTTCAGGTCCTGCCGGACTTTCGGCTGCCGATATCTTGAATCAGGCCGGACACGAAGTGATTGTTTTTGAAAAGAACAATGCCATTGGCGGTTTGCTTCGCTATGGTATTCCCGATTTTAAACTAAGCAAAACAATTATCGACCGCCGTCTGGAAATATTCCTGGATGAAGGGATCAATTTCAAACCCAATGTAACCGTTGGTGTTGACATTACCCGCGATGAATTACTGGCACAATACGATGCAGTGGTTTTGGCCAACGGAGCAGAGCAGGCCCGCGATTTACCTGTTGAAGGCCGCGATCTGAAAGGGGTTTATTATGCCATGGAATTTCTGATGCAGTCGAATAAACGTATTGCCGGAGAGATCATTCCTGAAGAAATAAGCATTTTTGCAAAAGATAAAAAAGTACTGGTCATTGGTGGTGGAGACACTGGTTCCGATTGTGTGGGTACATCCATTCGTCAGAAAGCCAGAAGTGTCATGCAGATTGAAATTCTGCCAAAACCAGCTACCGACCGTGCTGACAATAATCCGTGGCCATACTGGCCCAATACGCTCCGCACCTCAAGCTCGCACCTCGAGGGTTGTGAACGTCGCTGGAGTCTTTCTACCAAACGATTTATTGGCGAAAACGGTGAAATCAAACAGGTTGAACTAGTTACCGTTGAGTGGAGTAAAGATGAAGCAGGACGTTGGGTGATGACCGAAAAACACGGTTCAGAAGAGATTATTGATGTTGATTTAGTCTTGTTGTCAATGGGGTTCACTCAACCGGTTCACAACGGATTACTCGATGCTTTGGGCATTGAATACGACGGACGGGGAAACGTGAAAGTGAATGCCAAAAAGCAAACCTCAAACGAAAAAATATTTGCTTGTGGTGACATTGAAGCTGGTGCAACCCTCGTGGTTCGTGCAATCGAAGCCGGAAAAATCGCTGCTTTGAATGTGGATGAATTCCTTTGTCCGGAATAGAAACCAAACAGTAATCTATATTACAAAGGCCGTCTCCATTGGTTTGGGAACGGCTTTTTTTTTGGATATTTCAGGATTAAAGCGATTCCATCAGATCATCGGTCATCTCCAGGTTGTGGTAAACGGCCTGTATATCGTCGTCTTCTTCAAATACATCAATGAGCCGCATAACTTTTCGTGCATTTTCAAGATCGAGTACCGCGGTATCTTTAGGTATTCGTTGCAACTGTGCACTTTCCGGTTCGATTTTCATTGATTCCAGGTTTTTCATCATCGTTCCAAAGTCTTCCATCGCCGTTGTAATGGTAAAATAGCCTTCTTCCAATTGTATGTCTTCAGCACCGGCCTCAATCATTTTTAGTTCAAAATCATCGGCATCGAGCGTGCCTTGCGGAATACTAAAAATGCCTTTGCGTTCGAAGATAAAGCTCAATGATCCATTGGTTCCCAGGCTGCCGTTGTGCTTGTTGAAATAACTCCGCACATTCGAAATGGTCCGTAGCTGATTATCGGTCGTGGCTTCGAGGAAAATAGCCACACCGCCTTGGGCATGACCTTCGAAGGTGCATTCGGTAAACGAGGCCGAATCTTTATCAGCTCCTTTACTGATGGCCCGCTGAATATTGTCCTTGGGCATACTCACGCCTTTGGCATTCGATATGGCAACACGGAGGCGTGGATTACCTTCAGGATCTGGACCGCCTTCTTTGACGGCAACCGTAATTTCTTTTACCAGTTTCGAGAACATCTTCGATCGTTTCGAATCGAGCGCCCCTTTTTTGTGCTTAATAGTCGACCATTTACTGTGTCCCGACATAGGTTTTGTATTAAAGATTGTTTTTAGAATCAAATGCGAGTGTTCGTAAAGTTAATGCTTTGGAAGTAGAAAAATTGCTAAAATTCTTTATCCGATTATTAATTCTTCATAAAGGTATTCATCGGTTGCTTCCGGAACATTTCCTTTCGATTCTTTTCCGGAGATATGGGCCACGGTATGTGCGCTTAGCAATTCGTCGTCGAAGGGGAGCAATAATTGGGACAGTTCTTTTTGTGTCATGGCCGGATCGATCCAGCGGTCGGCCAGTTCATCGGGCAGAATCACGGGCATTCGTGGTCCTTCGAGCTTTGGATTGTTGTGAATACGCGTCATCATTTCATTGCCTTTTGTAGTCACAATAGAGAAAGTAATCAGTTTCGATTTGCTTTCCTTATCCATCCATTCGGCCCAAAGACCGGCCACTGCAAAGGGTTCGCCATCTTTTCGGCGGATAAAAAACGGGTAAGTTTTTCCGGCAAAATGGTGATGTTCGTAGAAACCATCCAGGTAAATCAGGCATCGTTTTGCTTTTGCCGAATCGCGAAACGAAGGTTTTTCGAATATGGTTTCTCCGCGGGCATTCAGTGTACTGTTCCAAATCTGTACTTTTCCTTCATTGTTTTTCACCCAGTGAGGTACGAGTCCCCAGGTTGCAACAACAGTCAACGAATGAGCTTCAGGATAGATAACCAGTTTCGGATGCGCGAACCCGGAAACCTGGTGCAGATCGTTTATTCCATGTTCACAAAGACTGAGCTGAATTTCTTCAACAGCCTGTTCATTGCCAACTCTTCGGGCACGTTTTAACTGCGATTGAAGTAAGGCTTTCACATTGTAACACATGGCTTTATATTTTAATTTTTATTTAAACGGCAAGCTGATAATACGGTTTATAAAACTAGAAATACATATTTTTTCGATAAAACCCAACCCAAAAAAGCGGCTGAACTCCGGTTTTCATCCTTTATTCAGCCGCTTTTCAACTGTTTTTTATTTCTCAGAATCCAATGGGTTTTCTCTGTTTTCCGGTTTTTCTTGGCTTGCCATTTCGGTTAATGCCTGGTAAATATCATTGAATTGCATGTTGGTTTCAATCATAAAGCTTTCGAGCTTCTGGTTGAGTTCGGCATAACCAAACGCATATTGTCGCAATGCAATAAAAGCCCGGACGATTTGTATATTAATATCAATGGCCTTGTCGCTGCGTAAAATACTTGCCAGCATGGTGACTCCATGCTCAGAGAATGCAAAGGGAAGTTTGCGAACTCCACCCCAACTTGATGTCACAAATTGTGATATCAAGTTTTCGAACTCCAAGTTTGAGAGTTGAAACATGAAATCGGACGGAAATCGCATGATATTCCTTTTAACTGCCTGATTAAGTGCTCTGGTTTCAACCTCGTACATTTCGGCCAGATCAAAATCGAGTATTACGCGAAGCCCTCGAATCTCATAGATTTTGTTTTGAATGATTTGGAGTTCCATTTGAAAGTATTTTGATCTTCAGGTTTTCGAAGGAATAAGTTACGGCAAATTATTATACAAAACAAAAATAAAAAGCGGTGGAGCTTCAGATTTTCATCCTTTATTCAGCCGCTTTTTGCCTTTGAAGCTGTCAACAATGATTCGCTAACTGAAGCTATTTTGAGGCTACTTCAAATCCGCGTTCTTCTATCGCTGCTGTAATTTTTGTCAGGTCGGTTTTGTTGGAATCGAATCGAATAAAAGCAGTAGAATCTTCATGATTGGCGCTGATACTGTCGATACCGGCAATTGCATTGACACCTTTGGCAATAGAAGCTTCGCATTCATCACAGGTCATACCTTCAATTTTCAGGTTCATTTCGACCATAACTGCCGGTGTTTTTTCCTTATCAGCAGTATGTTGTTTGGGAGCGCAGGCTGAAAGAACAATGCTGATGAACGCGATGAAAAGTATTTGTTTCATGATGTTGATAATTTGTTGGTTATTAAATGAATTGTTTTGATGCTGTTATTCAGTTTTATGGCAAAACAAGTGCATTGCAAGATAGGACAACCCGACAACTTTGACAACAATAACTTCTATTATTTTAGGTTTTCATCCTTTTGCTGAATATTTCAGATTGTCAACGGAATACTGAAATTTTTGTGTTTCCCGCTTTTCAGAATAGGGCAGTAGTTTACCTTTCTTTTTCAGTTCACTTTTCAGATCGCAACTGGCACAGCCTCCACAAAGGCTTTTTTCTTTGGTCGTGATTGCTTTATAAACCGAATAAATGGTTTTTAGTACAACAATTCCGACAATCAACAGTGCAATAATATTTTGAATCATACTCCGGATTTTTTTAGATAAATAAACTGCCGATTTGGAAAATGCAAAAGGCTGCAATCCACGCGATTCCTGTTGTATAAACCATCGTAAAAATGGCCCATCGCCAATTGGCTTCTTTTTTTATAGCTGCCACTACCGCCACACACGGAAAATAAATTAGCACAAAAACCATCAGGCCAAATGCCACCAGGGGCGAAAAAACTTTTTGCCCAACTTTCGGGCCGCGGCTATACTTTTGCTCCTGAAGTTTTTCTTTCAATGATTGTGAGTTTTCGTCAGCATTCATGCTGGCCTGATAAAGTACGCCCATCGAGCTCACCACAATTTCTTTGGCAGCCATGCCGGTAATAATGCTCATCCCTATTTTCCAGTCAAAACCGAGCGGTCTGATCATTGGTTCAATGAATCGTCCGGTCATTCCGATGTACGATTTTTCCTGACGTTCGTCCTCCTTCGACAATTGAATCTGTTCGGTCTGTGTCGTTTTATCCTCCTGTGTCAGCATGTTATTTGCCTGAACTTCCGATTGCATTTTCCCGTAATCTTTCGAGAATTCCACTTTTCGGGGATAATAACCCATCGCCCATATCAGGATCGAAGCAAACAGAATGACCGTTCCCATTTTATTCAGGTATTGTGATCCCTTGTGCCACATGTGTATGGTCGTGTTTCGGAAGGTTGGCATCCGGTAGGGCGGAAGTTCCATCACAAAAGGAACTTCTTTCTTTGCAAAGAGCGTTTTCTTGAATAGGAGTCCCATCAAGACCGCCAAAATAATTCCGATGGAATAAATCAGGAATAAAACGGCGCCCTGATAACTCACAAAGAAGGCTGATATAAGCAGCACATATACCGGTAAACGTGCACTGCACGACATAAACGGAATGATGAGCATAGTTAGCAACCTATCGCTCCGGTTGTCGAGTGTACGGGTGGCCATCACGGCAGGGACATTGCAGCCGAAGCCCATGATGAGCGGGATAAATGATTTGCCGTGAAGTCCCATTTTGTGCATCAGTTTATCCATGATAAAAGCGGTGCGGGCCATGTAGCCGGAGTCTTCCATCAGCGAGATAAAAAAGAACAGGATCAATATGTTGGGCAGAAACACGATTACGCCGCCAACACCGCCAATGATTCCGTCGATCAATAAATCTTTCAAGGCTCCATCCTGCAAATAAGTTCCCAGCAAATTGCCCAACCAGCCAATTCCTGAATTCAGCCATTCCATTGGGTAGCTGCCCAAGGTAAATGTCGCCTGAAAAGTGACCCAGATGAAAAAGATAAAAATCGGGAATCCCCACACTTTGTGCGTCAACACTTTGTCTATTTCGCGGCTTTGATCGCGGCGTGCCTGCGGGCCATTCCGGTAAGTTTCTTTCAATGCCCCGGCAATAAAACCGTATTTGGCATCGGCAATCAAGGTTTCCGACTGATCGTTGAAAAGTAGTTCAAGCCGACTGGTTTCGCGGTCTGAAATCTGTTTGATAGTCTCAAAAACCAGATGACCTTTTAATAAATTCAGTGTGTGCTTGTCTTCTTCCAGTAATTTGATGGACAGAAAACGAGTAGAATAATCGTGTTTTACCTGAACATCTTTTTTTAGTTCATGCTGAATGTTTCGGATCGATTTTTCAATTTCCTCGCCATAGTTGATGTGAATGTGCCGCACAATCGGATCACGCTCCTCATATACCATGATAATGCGGTCGAACAGCGCTTTCAGCCCTCTGCCTTTCGATGCAACCGTTGGAACGATCGGAATTCCCATCATTTCGCCCAGATGTTCAAAGTCGAGTTTGGCCGATTTCTGTTCGAGTTCGTCGAACATATTCAGGGCAATCACGACCTTGATATTCATGTCGATCAGCTGAGTTGTCAAAAACAGGTTGCGTTCCAAATTCGACGCATCAACCACATTGACAACCACATCCGGCCGTTTTTCAGAAATATGGTTCCTTACAAACAATTCTTCGGGCGAATATTCGGTGATCGAATATGTTCCGGGAAGGTCGGAAATCAGGAATTCGTAAGATCCTTGCTTGAATTTGGCTTCTTTGGCATCAATGGTTACACCGGCGTAGTTTCCCACGCGCTCCGTCGATCCTGAGGCATAATTAAACAAGGTCGTTTTGCCGCAGTTGGGGTTTCCAACCAAAGCAACCGAAATGATTTTCCCTTTTTTTTCTCCGGATAATTTTTGGCGGTGTTCATCAATGGTTCCTTCATATTTTGCTGCAACCATATTTTTGGCGGTTGACGGCGAAATAACCTCAATCAGGTCGGCCTCGCTGCGGCGCAATGATACCTTGTAGCCCATAATTTCGTATTCTACCGGATCTTTCATCGGAGCATTTTTGATCACTTTTACCAATTGCCCCTTTACAAACCCCATTTCAGAAATTCGTTTACGGAAAGCGCCTTGCCCCAATACATGAACAATCACTCCTCTGCTACCTGTTGGCAAATCGGCCAATCGGGTGCTCTTTACTTCCGGTTCAGTATCTTGTAAAATCATAATTCGAATTTTTAAAACTCCATTCCAAGGCGCAACAATGCAACCGTGGCATTTTTTAACTGAACATCAGTTCCACCCGGATTCACCACATATTGCAAATCGGGCTGTAAATAAATCTGATGGGTGAGTTGAACTTTGTAGGTCAGTTCAAAGGTTGTTTCGTCGAGGCCACGCTCTTTGGTTAGCATACCGTCTGCCACGGCCAATCCAAGTACATCCGTCCCATTTTTCGAGAGCAGGCCAGTATAGGCGCATCCGGCACCGAGATAAGAAAAATTGTCGTTACGCGGACTCATTCCCAGTTGATAAAAAATGCTCAATCTGCGGATTCCTTTTGACCAAACCTGATGGTCACCAACAAGGTAAAATCCATAGTAGTAGGTTAGTTTATTTACGGTTTCGGAATTTACCACTTCGCTCTCCGGACAATGCTGATGGAATAATACGCCGGCTTTCAATACATTATTTTTCTGCTGATTATCCATCCATGAAAATTGACTCTCGGTTATCCACAAGAAGCCTTTTTCATAATCCAGGTTCCATTTCAGGTTATAAGGATTGGTGTCAAAATCAATCGGACAACCTTTATAAGCAGCCGTTTTAAGGACTAATTTTTTTGATACTTCGCAGCTAAAGGTAATTCCGGGTTTGGTAATAGGAAAAATGGGCGCTGAAATGTTGTCGGCAATCACCGAATGAACTCCAAATGAGCTGTTCAGAAAAAGAGAGCCAATATCGCTGTTGGCAAATTCAGCATTCAAATCCTGAAGCCCAATAGTTGCCGTTACGTTCGAAATGGTTTGTTTGTACCACAATTCATACAAGAACGTATGATTTCCGGCTTCAATGTTCGATGCTACCTGAAAATCACCGATCAGATTGGCAGAAGGTTCGCCTCCATGTGAATTTGCCCCACGAACCAAAAAATTGCCGCCTTTCCAAAGGCCAGCCATTTCTGTATTGAAATGTAGATATAAATCGGCCAGACCCAGATAAGTTGACCCCGTCGCAATCCCTCCTCGAAAATTGGAAACAAAATCACCTTTATAAGCGGCATTCAATTGCCAGGCCGATTGCCTTTCATCATCACTTGATTGTGAAAATCCATATCCGGTTTTTAGAAACAATAGCATGAGAAACCCTTTCTTCAAAAATTGCATGTCAAATCAATCTTGGTTTTGATAGGGTAAAAGTACCCATTGATAATAGGAGCATCAATCCCCAATCGTAGGGATTTATAAGCAGTCCTTTTCAAAGGAAGGTGATTTTACTTTATTTGAAAATCAAATAGGATGGATAATTTATTGAAGGTAATAGTTTGGATTAGAGTGTGATAGTATGAATTATTGGGTGAATTTAATTTCAGGATAGTTAATGACGTTTTGATTTACGCATCCTATTTTAATGAATGATGAGTGAGTTTTTTTTCAATTAATACAGACTATCCAAAATTAGCAGTATCATCATTAGCAGGTACAGAAAATTAAGCTTCAGAAAAGAGGCCCGAACAGGGATGTCTTTTTTTATGAGGATACCTGTCGACAAAGAAAAGAGCAGATAGAACGTATAAATCAGGAGGAAAAACATGGTAACCGATCCCTTCAAAACAACCAAGGCCACTATCAAAGCGGCGGCTATGGTGGCCAGAATCCAAGTAAAGCTCAGTCGTTTGATTTGGTTGCCGTTAAAAACAGCATGGAGGCTTGGAAACCCAGCCAGTTCATATTCTTTCCCAAACATGAGCAGCAACAGCCAGAAATGAGGAATCTGTCCGATAAAAAAGAACAAAGCTACCCAGAAGATTTGTTCGTTAGCCCAATCTCCACCTCCGGCAAACCATCCAATGTATGGAGGTAAAGCGCCAACCAGTGATCCCGGAACTACGGCAAAGGCAGTCACTTTTTTAAGCGGGGTGTAAATCGCGTTGTACGACAACAGCGTCAGAAAACTGGTCAGAAATACAATGATCGGAAAACTGGTGATCAGGATAAAAGCGCCATAGGCAAAAAAAGCGAAAGCCACCCAAAATGCACCTTTGGGTGATATTTTTCCGGAGGGGATGGGTCGTTTTTTAGTCCGGGGCATCAGCCCGTCGGTTTTGTATTCCTGAAGGTGATTAATCGTTCCTGAACTGCATGACATCAGAAAAACTCCGAACATAAGCATCAGGGCATTGCCGTCGAACAGGTTTGTTTTTAGTGCATAACCTGTAAGTGCAGAAATAGCAATGGGCAAAGAGATACGTACTTTGCCCAACTCTGCTATTATTTTAATCCAGAAGATCAGTTTTGATTTCATATTTTAAGGAAAAAGGAAATAGGAAAAAGGAAAATTTGAAAGTGTGTTTCCTCTTTCCTCATTCCCTTTCCTCATTTCTATTTTATTTCAGTGACTTCAGGTATTCAGTAATTTGTTTCACATCTTCTTCCGAGAGCTGGCCGGTATACGACAACATCAATCCTTTATTAAAACCTTTTACCACATCAGCATTCGGATCATAAATCGATTTTTTAATGTATTCATCATCCACTGTAACCTCACGTTCGTTTCCACCGGTTACGACAGTAACCGCATGACCATAAATTCCCTTAAACGACGGGCCAACCAGTTTTGTTCCGTCAACCGAATGACAGGAAAAGCAGCCAATATTTTTCATGATGCGTTTCCCGTTTTCTGTTGGTGAATCCAATGCAACTGCTACACGTTTGGTGGTGTCGACATACCAGGCATTGAATTGTTTATCGGGCATTACTTTCACCTGATTGAGCATATACGAGTGATTGAGTCCGCAATATTCAGTACAGAACAGATCGTAAATGCCTTCTTTTTGCGGAATAAACCAAACGAATTTCTCTCTTCCGGGAACTACGTCTTCTTTTATTCTGAAAGCTGGTATATAGAGACTATGGATAACATCCAATGAATTCAGATTCAATTTGACTGCTTTGTTTTGGGGAACAAACAAGGTATCCGTCTTTTTCCCGTTTTCGTATTCGAAGGTGAAGTTCCACATGCGGGCTACAACCTTGATGTTAAAACTATCTTTTGGTGGATTGCGCATCGGTGCCCATCCTGCCCATCCGTAATAGAACATGACCAAAACCAGAATTGTAGGAATTACAGTCCAGATAATTTCAAGTTTTGTACTGCCTTTAATCTGTGTGGCGACGGCATTCTTTTTATGGTTGTACTTGTATACGAAATACAACATAGTAAAAGTCAAGCCGATCAGAAAGATAAAGGAAACTCCCATGATAAAAACAAAGGCTTCGTCGACCCCCGCCACAAAATTGGATGCATTTACCGTATTTGATAAGATATACATAGCTTTTATCTGTAATAGTAATCTAAAAATGTAATAAATATAACCGCAAAGAACAACAAAATCACAAAACCTACCATGATTCGCAGAAAAGGTTGGTCGAACTTGAGGTGCATGAACCAGGCCAATACCAGAATAGATTTAATTGTGGCAAAAATCATTGCTCCCAGCACTGAATACTCGCCCAGATTAATTTTAGTAATCCCGATCGATAAAAAAGTGAACGTGATTAACAGCGCCAGAATATAGAAATAAACCTTATAGGGTACGATATGATGTTTTTCTTTTTCCATTTTAATAGTGTTTTCTAGTGTATGAGATAGAATAAGGGGAACAGGAATATCCAGATTAAATCGACCAAATGCCAGTATAAACCAGCATTTTCGAGCAACGTTGGTCGGTTTTCATCGACAGTCCCTTTTTGAACCCGATTCAATGCCACAATAATAATGATCATTCCTACAACAATGTGCAAGGCATGAAGGCCGGTCATGACGAAATAAAGTCCAAAAAACAGGATTTCACCGTGGCTGAGATCGTTCAGCATATGTTCTGATCCGGGCCAGATGCCGTGATCGAATTTAACTCCCCATTCAAAATATTTGTTGATCAGGAAAATCATTGCCAGCATGATCGTGATTTCAAGTAAAAGCACGGTAAGCCCTTTGTTCTTTTTCTGAAGTGCAGAGGTCGACATGGCTATCGTCATACTGCTAACCAGTAGAATCAAGGTATTGATGGCTCCGATGGTCAGGTTAAGTTCATGCCCTGCCATTTTAAAGGATTCCGGATTCAAAAACCGGTAGATCGAATAAACAATGAACAAACCTCCAAAAAGGAGCAGTTCAGTGAATATAAAAAGCCACATTCCCAGTTTATTTGCCTCCGGATCGTAATGCTGATCTGCAGCATGTTGTGTTACATGTTCCATAAGTAATATTCGATTGTTAGTATTCGTAAGGTCCGTCTTTTTCGCCATAAACTGGTATCTCATCAAAATTCTCTACCGGAGGTGGCGACGGTACGGTCCATTCCAAGGTTTTGCCATGCCATGGGTTTATTTCGGCGATCGGGCCGTTTTTGGCCGATCGGAACAGGTTTATAACGATAATCAACAATCCGAATGTCATCACCCATGAGCCGAGTGAAGAAAGGATGTTTGCAGCATGATATTCGGGTAGATAATCGTAATAACGACGGGGCATTCCGATCATTCCAAGGTAAAACATGGGTGAATACAAAGTCAGAAATCCAACTGTAAAAAAGGCCCAGCCCACTTTGGCCCATACTTTATCGTACATCCGGCCAAACATTTTTGGAAACCAGTAGTGGATTGCACCAAAAAATGCAAATCCTACTCCGCCAAAAACGATGAAGTGAAAGTGAGCGACTACAAATGCGGTATCGTGTACATGCACATTGGTGGCCAAAGCACCAAGTACCAGACCCGAAAAGCCACCGATCATGAAAATAAATATAAAGGTCACAGCCCATAGAAACGGGGCTTCAGGATTGATTGAGCCCTTGTGCATGGTCGAAATCCAGTTGAATACTTTGATAGCACTCGGAATGGCTACAATAAAGGTCAGTATCGAAAAGGTATATTGGGCAGTTCCGCTCATACCGGAAGTAAACATGTGGTGACCCCAAACAAAATACCCGACAAAGGCAATAGCCAGAGTCGAAACTATGATGGCGCGGTATCCAAAGATATGTTTTTGTGAAAAGGTTGGAATAATTTCTGAAATGGCTCCCATGGCGGGCAGGATCATGACATAAACAGCCGGATGTGAATAAATCCAGAATAAATGCTGATACAGAATCGGGTCACCTCCCAATGCAGGGTCGAAAACTCCGATACCAAAAATTCGTTCCAGAGCAACCAGAACAAGGGTTATTCCTATAACAGGTGTGGCCAACAATTGGATCCAAGCAGTTCCATAAAGAGACCAGGGGAACAATGGCATTTTAAACCAGGTCATACCCGGACAACGCATCCGATGAATGGTCACAATAAAGTTCAATCCGGTTAATATGGACGAAAATCCAAGAATAAATGCCCCGAATATGGCTGGTAACAGATTGGTTCCTGTTTTAAAACTATAGGGAGCGTAAAAAGTCCAGCCGGTATCGGGTGTTCCGTTTCCGAATAATACTGAAGCGATTACCAACAAAGCGCCTGCAACATAGAAGTACCAGGACAAGAGATTTATTCTCGGAAAGGCTACATCCTTTGCGCCGATCATAATGGGGAGCATAAAATTCCCAAATACCGCAGGAAGTCCCGGTATTACGATCATGAAGATCATAATTACCCCATGAACCGTGAAGATCGCATTATAGGTCTGGGGGTCCATAATGGTTTTGCCGGGAGCAATCAATTCAAGTTTCATGGCCAGCCCCAAGGCTACACCTACCACGAACATTGTTAACATCGAATACATGTATAACAGTGCGATGCGTTTGTGGTCGGTCGAAAAAATCCAGGCGAATATTCCTTTGTTCTTCCCCTTATAATCGAGGTAGTTTACATCGTGTGGAATGTGAGTATCTGTTTGCATATGTACTATTTATTTATTTTTCTTTTTGGTTTAAAAATAAGGACAAGGAAAAATATCATGGCCACAAATAAAATCAGAGTACCCGATATCTTGGTAACATTCAGCACATAAGCCTGTCCAACCGGATCGTATGAAAAGCAATACTGCATTATTTTATTGATTGTTGGCGCCGACATCCCTTTTGATGATTCGATAATGGCCATTTTGAAATCGAATGGCAGAAAATAGATTCCGTTCAGGTAACGGGTTATTTTTCGTTTCGGGCTGACTACAGTTACCGAAGCCGCGTGCACAAAATCTTTACCTGTTCTTTTGTATTTAAATCCAACTGCATTCGTACCTTTTACAATACTTGCACTGTCGGAAACAAAAAACTTCCAGCCTTGGCTGATGGCTTCCTTTTTATCAACGAGATTCAGGTAACTCGTTTTTTTTCGGATTCCCAGTTCAATGGTTTCAGAAGGATCAAAACTAATAGTGAGTACCTGATAATCAACACCGGCAACAAGGTCGGAGGCATCCATAACATTTGCCAGTCCTTCCATCAGCGGGCTGCAAATCCCAGGACAACGGAAATAAACCCAATTAATGATGGTGGGTTTATCGATTATGTCTGACAGTAATACGCGTTGGTTATTTTCATTAATCAGGTAAATGTCGGTTGGAAGAAATTCGTCCAGATGCTCAACAATTCCGATTTCAGGATCTTTGGTCAGGTCGTCAAATGCCTTTTGTCCGTAAAGATTAATTCCGGAGAAAAGAATAAAGAATAAAAGCAAACGCAGTGCTTTGCCTGAAATTATGCTCAGAGCAAAACCAATCAATACGGTAGTTTTCTTTTGACTCTTGATCTTCTGTTGCATAACTGAAAGTTGACTTTGGTTCAAATGATTTTTGGTTTTTAATCTGGTATTAGAAAAACTATCTTTTCTAATACCCATGCTTAATGTTTATGAAACTATTTTCCACTATTTTCTAATTTCGTTTTGACCTAAGAAACCCCAAAAAGTAATGAATGTTTAGATAAAATCGAATTATTCCATTCTTTTTTTACGTTTTAGAATTGGTTTCAATTTAGCACTATTTTTTATTTGCAGCAACTTCCTTTTTCAATCATTGTTTTAGGCGCCAGTTTTTCACTTGTTGGGCTGATATATGGGATACCTAAAGACATTCCCCTCAGGATAAAAAGTACCCCCAGCATAAATACGAAATACGGAACTACTTTCTGCATTTTACTCCGGACCCTTTGACCAATGGCATCGCTGGCCAGGGTAGCAATCAACAGTAAAGGAATGGTTCCGATACCGAAAAGCATCATAAATAGTGCTCCGGACAAAATGTTGCCGGAGTTGATTGCACCGGCAATGGCCACATAAACCAATCCACAGGGCAACAGTCCGTTGAGCAAACCTATCATCAGTAATGAAAAATACGAACGATCAGTGAATAGCTTTTTCAATTTTAGAATCAATCGTGCAGCAAATCCGCTGAATAAACCGGCAATGGTGATTTTTTCCCTGAAAACAAAGGGAAACAAAACACTGATGATCATGGTAATACCCAGCAGAATGGACGTCCATTGCTGAAACCCGGCCATGTGAATGCCACGTCCGAGCAAACCAAACAGAATGCCCAAAATGCTGTAAGTCAATACGCGACCTGAATTATACAGGATAGCCCCGGTGATTTTCGAAATTAGATTGTGTTTCTTTAACGGAAGCGCAACCACAATTGGTCCGCACATCCCGATGCAATGGAAACTGCCGATGAGGCCAATGGTTAAAGGTGTAATGAAGTCCATATTTTTTATGTATAGAGACGCAATACATTGCGTCTTAAATATTTTTATTCCAAATCACATGATACACGATTCATCGCGTCTTAAAATCTATATTTCAAATTTTATTAGACACGATGAACCGCGTCTCTAAGGTAATATAATCTCCTCTTCCTGGTAATACGAAACCTTTCCGACCATCCAGTCAATTTTCACCTCATATCTTCCTTTTTGAAGTGTTGCGAAATCAATGGTCTGCATGTAAGTGTTATCAGGTTTAACGTTGACGGTCAGGTCTCTTTTGGCTTCTACCGGACTGTAAAAATGAATTTTACCTGAATATTCGGCGATATTTGCCAGATTTGGAAATGTTAGTTTCAACGATTCAGGTGCAATTTCAAACCTGATTTTTTCGGTCAACGCATCGTTGTTTCGCACTTTTTCGATGTGCTCCTGGTAGGTGATTGATTTCTGGTAGTAGTCCTTGTCAACCAGATCATAGTCTTGCCGCAAGGCAATCGACACCAGATAAAGCATTCCTGACATCATGATGACCAATGCCAATACAATCCCTGTTCCCCAATTAAATTTTATCTTCATTTCTGCACAATTAAAGCCTCCCCCGACCCCTCCAAACCGGAGGGGAGAAAGAACCGGCACTCGTTTGTTTCTGATTTTAATACTATCAATCTTTGACTCCCTGCTCTGAATAATCACTTCCCTAACTCCCTTCCCTATTTTGGGGAAGGCCTGGGGATGGGGCTGTCCAGTGAATTCGGCCCCACAAATGTTGTATTGATCTTATCAATCTGTTTCCCTTTTTCGAAGATTCCAATTTCTATATGGCTGTTCGATTGTGAAACGTTTTCCTTTTTCAGCACGATCAGTAAATCACGTTTGGCAACTTCACCTTTTTCCGCTTTAAGCGGATCGCCCATCAGGATAATTTCGCCTTCAGGAATTAAAAGTTTTAATTCGATATCGACTTCCGAATTGGTTTTGTTTACCATTTGAAGGTTGTATAAATTGCTGTATCGATCAGGTCCATATTCCTGAAACATTGTTCCGGGTGAACGGTTGATAGAAGTTTCCACATCTCCGCGAACGGTAAATAAATAGGTCATCAGGATCAAAAGTGCCACCAAAACCACGGAATAGGCAATTACACGTGCATTAAATTTCACGCTTTTCCCTTCCGAGATTGACTTTTCAGAGGCAAACCGAATCAATCCTGAAGGCTTTTTCACCCTTTTCATGACCGAGTTGCAGGCGTCAATACAAGCAGTACAATTGATGCATTCGAGTTGGGTTCCGTTTCGGATGTCGATTCCGGTTGGACAAACATCCACGCAGTTGTAGCAGTTGATGCAATCGCCTTTTTGCCCCCGTTCTCCTTTACCCCGTGGTTCTCCGCGTTTATAATCATACGCAACCAATATTGTATTTTCATCGAGCATTACTCCCTGCAAGCGGCCATAAGGGCAAACTATGGTGCAAACCTGTTCGCGAAACCAGGCAAAAACAAAATAATGTGCCCCGGTAAAAGCCAATACAACCAACATCAAACCAAAACGCTGCATGGGCCAGCCATCCAGAATTTCACAGAGTTTAGCTGTTCCGGTCACATAAGCGATAAATGTTAAAATGGTAAAAAATGAGATGATCAGATAAATGCCGTGTTTCAGGATTCGTTTTAAGACTTTGATTGCATCCAAATCTTGTAGGGCGAGTTTTCGTTGTTGTTCCGCATTGCCATCAATCAGGTGTTCGATGGGGCGGTACAGAAACTCAAGAAAAACCGTTTGCGGGCATACCCAACCGCAAAAAATCCGACCGTAAATTACAGTGAACAAAACAATGTAAACGACCAGTGTAATTAGTGCAATTACCAACAAGTGAAAATCCTGAGGATAAAATGTATTGCCAAACAATACAAATTTGCGTTCCAGAAAATTCAGAAAGATTAACGGCTCGCCCCTGAATTTCAGGAAGGGTGCCAGATAAACAAAGATTAGCAGCACCCACGCAACGATTCGACGATAATTGTAAAGTTTCCCTTTGGGCAATTTAGGGAATAATACGACGCGTTTTCCATCTTTCCCAAAAGTAGAAGGACGGTCTCTGAAGGTTGTTTCCTGATAAGTTTCCATATTAAAAGCCTCCCCCAAACTCCCTCCGAAAGAGGGGGATTACTGAATCTATATTCATGGATGTATTTTTAACCATATATACGCATTTCAATGATTATCCTTTACATTTTATTCGGACCAAACTCCCAACTCCTTAAAAGAAGGATTGGGGATGGGGCTTTAGTTCTTCACAAACTTCACCCCCTCCTGCGCTTTTTGGTTCGGAGGATTGGTTCCCTGCAAACTCAAAATATACGCGATCACGTTGTTTATTTGAGTTTTATTCAACTGGCTTTTGTAGGAAAGCATTCCTTTTTCAATGACGCCTTCATTAATAATTTTTAGCAGATCTTCAGGGTTTCCACCATGAATCCAAAAGTCATCCGTGAAGTTCGGACCAACCAAACCTTCCCCGAATTTTCCGTGGCAAACAACGCAGATTTTGTCATAAGTGATTTTTCCTGCAGCAAGAATCTGTTCCTGGGTCATGGGTGCAGCAGCCGCAGCTTTTACGGCCTCTTCTTTTCCGGCAACTTCGGTTTTAGCCCGGGCCGCCTTCATTTCGTTGCTATATTCATTTCGTTGAACAATGTCTTCATCACGAAATACAAAAAGTAAGATCAGATATGAAAATGAAATCACAATAGTGACATAGAAAATGTATTTCAGCCACGGTGGGAGAGGATTATCCAGCTCTTTGATACCATCATATTCGTGCCCTCCAAAATATTTAATCTTTGTTAAATCATCAACTTCTTCGTGCTCGTTATGAAAGTTATCTGTTTGATTGTCATTACTTGTATGCATAATTCCTTATTTAGTTGTTCGATGTTATAATTTTCAATTTTCTAATGACTTTTTCTTGATTCCAATTTTTCTTCCATGGAATTCGAATCATCCAGAGGCATGTTGCTCAGGCGGTTTATATCTTCTTTTTTCATCCTGATAGCTTGAATGGATACTACCAGAAAAAAGGTAAAGAAAATGATAAACCCAATCAAGGCATAAATTTCGACATGGAAAATTGTACTTAATGAATCTCTGATCATAGCTTATTTTGTTACGGGTTTATTTGAAATATCCACACCAAGTCGCTGCATATAAGCAATCAATGCAATGATTTCGCGGTTGCTGTCGGTTTGTATGCCAGCGGTTGCCAGGTCTTTAGCAATGCTATCGGCCTGAGCTTTCAGATCGTCGATGGCTTTCAATTCATAATTGTCAGGATAAGGTACTCCAAGAATTTTTAAAGCCCTGATTTTTCCGGGTGTCGATTTGATATCGATTTCCTTTTTAGCCAACCATGGATATGGAGGCATAATTGACGCCTCATTCATTTTTTGAGGATCGATAAAATGGTTGTAATGCCATGAATTTGGTTTGTACATTTTGCCTGTTTTTACACCTTCACGCGCTAAATCAGGCCCGGTACGTTTCGATCCATACTGGAACGGGTGATCGTAAACCGATTCTCCTGCTTTTGAATATTCGCCGTAACGCTCTGTTTCTGAACGGAATGGACGCACCATTTGTGAATGGCAATTGTAACAACCTTCCTTCACATAGATGTCGCGCCCCTGTACCTCAAGCGGAGTATAAGGTTTTACGCTTGAAATGGTTGGGATATTTGATTTGATCAGATAGGTTGGGATAACTTCAACGATACCGCCAATTAGGATTGCAATCGTTGCAAAAATCAGGAATAGAATTGGTTTGCGTTCGAGGAAACGGTGACCTGTTTCTGATGCAGATTTTTCGCTTGGTAATGTTTCCATTGCTGGGGCTTCAGCGGATTCCTCGGCAACAAATGAACCTGCTTTTATGGTTTTTACAACATTGTAGACCAGAATCAGAAATCCGGAAAGATACAAGAATCCGCCAAAAGCCCGGATTGTATACATCGGAATCAGCTGAGCTACAGTTTCGAGGAAGTTTGGATACATCAGGAACCCGTCAGGAGTAAATTGTTTCCACATCAATGCCTGTGTAATTCCACCGATATAAAGTGGAATAGCATAAAATACTATGGCCAGTGTGGCTACCCAGAAATGGACATTGGCCAGTTTTGTGGAGTAGAGTTTGGTATTATAAAGGCGTGGTATCAACCAGTAGATCATCCCAAATGTTAACATACCATTCCAGCCAAGTGCTCCGATGTGAACGTGACCGATGGTCCAGTCGGTGAAGTGGCTGATTGCATTCACATTTTTAAACGACAACATCGGACCTTCAAAGGTCGACATTCCATAGGCGGTAATTCCAACCACAAACATCTTCAAAATCGGATCTCTCCGGACTTTATCCCATGCACCTCGCAGAGTAAGCAAACCGTTGATCATACCACCCCAGCTTGGAGCAATCAGCATGACCGAAAAGGTCGTTCCCAATGCCTGAAGCCAGTCGGGAAGTGAACTGTATAATAAATGGTGTGGCCCGGCCCAGATGTATAGAAAAATGAGCGACCAAAAGTGAACGATGGATAGTTTATAGGAATAAACCGGACGTCCGGAAATTTTCGGGACAAAATAATACATTAACCCGAGAAATGGAGTGGTCAGGAAGAATGCAACTGCGTTGTGTCCATACCACCATTGCACCAAAGCATCCTGAACACCGGCATAAAGCGTGTAACTTTTTAGGAAACTTACCGGAACGGCAAGTGAATTGAAAATATGAAGTACTGCAATAGTTACCCAGGTGGAAATGTAAAACCAGATCGAAACGTAAATATGGCTGGTTCGTCGGGTTAAAATGGTGCCAAACATGTTCCATCCAAACACGACCCAAACCAAGGTAATTGCAATGTCGATCGGCCATTCAAGTTCGGCATATTCCTTTCCGGTTGTAAATCCTGCGAGCAAGGTAACTGCTGCCGCAACAATAATCGATTGCCAGCCCCAGAAATGGATTTTACTCAGTAAATCGCTGTAAATCCTAGTCTTAAGAAGCCGCTGCAGCGAATAATAAATGGCCGTAAAAATGGCATTTCCCACAAAAGCGAAAATTATCGCATTGGTGTGTACCGGTCGGGTACGTCCGAAGGTGGTAAATTCGAGGCCGAAATTCATAGACGGAATGAAAATCTGCAGAGCAATCAGCAAACCTGCTGCCAGACCGACAACACCCCATACAATGGTGGCAATCGCAAAATTCCGGGTCATGCGGTTGTCGTACGAAAACTTTTGTAATTCCATAAAGTTGTATTTAGTTTTTCTTTATATTAAGTTCCAAATTCAGGCTTCAACTAGCACAGCCGCCGGAGCGCTTGATTATCATTTTTATAATTGAATTGTTTTTTGTTTCAAATTGGAAACGATTTAAGCAATTATTCCTAAACTCCCTTCTCCCTCGGAGAAGGATTGGGGATGGGGCTTTTATTTTCTTTGTTTTCTTTTTCCTTTATCTCCGGATCATCAAACAAAATCCGAACCGACGGTGTATAGGTATCTTCATACTGACCGCTTTTTACTGCCCAGATGAAGGAAACCAAAAAGGCACCCGCCATGATGATTGCCACAAATACCAGAATGAAAACTACCGACATGTTTGTTTAAGTTGTTTAATTTTAGCGCCTTATGCTATTTGTTTTAATTTTATTAAAAATGATATCTTTTTGCTGCTAAATTTACTGAAAAACTGGCAAACACAACCACTGAAACTGAACTTATTGGCATTAATATCGCAGCCACAATTGGTGTTAGGTTTCCTTGTACCGCAAACGATAATCCAACCAGATTATAAAGGAATGAAATCAGGAAACCTGCCTTTACAATATTCATGCTCTGATGGGTAAATTCGATGAACTGATTCAATTTGGCAAACTGTTTCGATTGCAAAATGGCATCGCAGGCCGGAGAAAAGTTGAACACATTGTCGGCAATCACAATACCTACGTTACTTTCGTTGAGTGCTCCGGCATCGTTTAACCCGTCTCCAATCATCAAAACCTTTCGTCCTTCCTTCTGCAATTTTCGGATATAGTCCAACTTGTCAGTCGGTGTTTGGTTGAAATGTAAATTCTTTTCATCATCAAAAATCGCAGTTAACCTTGCTTTTTCAGCATCATTATCGCCGGTTAATAAATGAAGTTCATGTGTTTTTTTTAATTTTCGGATCAGCTCATGCAACCCGGGGCGGTATTCGTTTTCAAGCTGAAAATGACCGGCAACTGAGTCTTTCAGATAGATCCAAACTTCGGTTTTCAGGTTCTCATCCTCTTTCTTCTCTCCGGAAACGAAATACTTTGAACCCATGTTGATTCGGATTCCATGGATGATTCCACTGATTCCGAGCGATGGTATTTCTTTAAAATCAGAGACTTCCAGAAGTTTATCTTCTTTAATTGATTGAAATATGGTTTTGCTTAACGGATGCGATGAATGGAATGCCAGCGATTTGACAATTAAAAGCTCTTCGGCTGAAAGTCCACGACCAACAAACCGGATGTCTGACGTCTGGGCATTGGTGATGGTTCCGGTTTTATCGAAAACTACCGTATCAACTTTATACAGATGTTCAATAACGGCGGTATTTTTCAGGTAAAAACCCTTCCGGCCAAACTGCCTCATGGTGCTTCCAAAGGTGAACGGAACAGTGAGTGCCAAAGCGCAGGGGCAGGCAATAATCAATACTGAAGTAAACGAAAATAATGCGATTTCAGGTTTGTTCAGCAGCCAGAATAATCCGGCACTGATGGCGATAAATACCACAATAACAGTAAAGTACTGACTTACCCTGTTAACAATCGTATTTAGTTTATTTACAATTGTTAAAGGATTTTCGGTCTGATTCCAGAGTTGGGTCAGGTAGCTTTGCTGAACTTCTTTTTCGATGGTCAATTCAATGGCGCTTCCAACCTGACGGCCTCCGGCAAATACAAAATCTCCTGCTGATTTAGTCACCGGCATCGATTCGCCGGTCACAAAACTGTAATCAATATTGGCATTTCCGCTTTTCAGGATTGAGTCGGCTGGTATGATTTCCTGATTTCGGACTAGAATATGATCGCCGGCTTTCAAATCTTCGAGCGGAATTGTTTCATTTCCGGAGTTGGTAATTTTGGTAACTGCCAGCGGAAAATAGGTTTTGTAATCGCGCTCAAACGAAAGAGCCTGATAGGTTTTTCCCTGATACCAGCGGCCAATCAGCATGAAAAAGACCAGTCCGGTCAGTGAATCGATGTATCCAATTCCTTTTCCTGAAATGATTTCGACCAGACTTTGGGTGAAAAGCGTGATCAATCCCAAAGCAATCGGCAAATCGATGCTGATGATTCCTTTCTTCAGGCTTTTCCAGGCCGTCAGAAAATAGTCGCTGGCACTGAAGCTTAAAACCGGAATAGCCAGTAATACGCTCAGCCAGCCAAACATTCTCCGGATGTCGTTCTCCAGAAATTCATGTCCGGGTAAATATTGCGGGAAATGATAAATCATCGTATTCATAAAGCTGAACGCGGCCACGCCGATTTTAATGAACAGCTTTTTATCCAGATGATCGGTCTGTGGTTTTTCAATGCTGTGTTGATTGATCTCAGGAATATAATGAATACTCACAAGCAGTTCCACCAGTTCACGAAGTGAAACTTCATTTTCCTTGAAGGTGATGTTAATCTCCTTCTTTGGAAAATTAACGAACGACTGAATAACTCCGGGATTCAGGCTGTGCAGGTTTTCGAGCAGCCAAATGCACGATGCACAATGTATTTCAGGAATGAAAAAGCTGACTTTGGAGATGCCGCCTTCCGAAAAAGTAATAATTTTCGATTTGAATTTTTCCAGATCAAGAAACGCGTAAGTTTCGTTTGCCGGAAGATTCTCGTTTTCAATCCGGATGCCTGGCATTTGCGCAATCTGATAGTATTGTTTGAGCTCGCTGGTGTGAAGAATCTGGTACACTGTTGAACAGCCTGAGCAACAGAAAGGATTCCCTTCAAAGATAACCGGGGACTTTCCGCACGAATTTCCGCAATGAATACATTTCAAGTCTTCACTCATTAGCTCAGGGTTGGTAGTTGAATTACCGCTAAATAAGGTTTTAAAAGGGATTTTGTTCAAGCCTTGGGCAAAAAATAACAAAGAATATTCGCAGTTAAAGTTTCTGATTTTTACAATTAGGTAAAAATCAGACATCTTCGGCATAATCTATGTGCAATCAAAATTATCTATCTGATTTTCCTTCCGAAAAGTTCAAAAATCTTGAATTTCGATTTACCTTTAGAAGTCAACTGTTTAACCAGAAATCTCTACAATTATGAATATTTTTAAACGGATCTTCCGGTTTTACTACGATGGGTTTTCAAACCTTCCCCGCTGGGGGAAACAGGTTTGGCTGGTCGTATTGATCAAGCTTTTTATCATGTTTGTGGTACTGAAAATATTTTTCTTCCCTAATTTTCTTAAAACAAATTTTAAAAACGACACTGATCGTAGTGATCATGTGCTCGAGAATTTAACCAATATCAACCAATAAAACAAAATCTATGCTAGAAGGAGTCGATGTTTCGTTAGTCGATTGGTCGAGGGCTCAGTTTGCCTTAACGGCTATGTATCACTGGATTTTTGTGCCATTGACACTGGGATTAGGAATCCTGGTTGCCATCATGGAAACGCTGTATGTGAAAACCGGAAATCCCGAGTGGAAACGTATTACTAAATTCTGGATGACCCTGTTTGGGATTAATTTTGCCATTGGGGTGGCAACCGGAATTATCCTCGAATTTGAGTTTGGTACCAACTGGTCGAACTATTCGTGGTTTGTGGGTGATATTTTTGGCGCACCGCTGGCCATTGAAGGCATTTTAGCCTTTTTTCTGGAATCTACTTTTATAGCCATCATGTTTTTCGGATGGAATAAAGTGAGTAAAGGATTCCATCTCACAGCGACATGGCTGACTGCAATTGGAGCCAATTTGTCGGCTTTGTGGATTTTGGTCGCTAATGGGTGGATGCAAAAACCCGTCGGAATGGTGTTTAATCCTGAAACTGTCCGCATGGAAATGACCAGTTTTTGGGAAGTACTTTTTTCGCCCATGGCCGTTCATAAATTTTTGCACACCACATCATCGTCATTTGTTTTGGCAGCCATTTTTGTAATTGGCGTTTCGGCCTGGTATATCCTGAAAGGCCGTGATATTGTTTTTGCACGAAAGAGTATTGTTATTAGTTCGATTTTCGGATTTCTGTCGATTATCTATACCATTTTTACCGGCGACAGCTCAGCACGCGATATTGCGCATTTTCAACCCATGAAGTTTGCAGCTTTCGAAGGTTTGTACAATGGCAGCGAAGGTGCAGGATTGGTTGCATTGGGCTTATTTTCGCAGAACTCTACCGACCCCGGCAACGAGAACCTAAAGGATTTTGCAGTGAAGATTGAGATTCCAAACATTCTGTCGTACATGGCGTTTTTGAACTGGAACGCTTTTGTTCCGGGAATTAACGATTTGATTAACGGAAACGAAAAGTATGGAGTGCTTTCAGCTGCTGATAAAATTAGCAGAGGCAAGCTGGCCATCGAAAAGCTCAAAGCATTTAAAGAAGCCAAAAAATCGGGTCAGATGGCTCAAGCCGATTCGTTAAAAACCGAAATCATGAGCCCTGATTTTCAGAAAAACTATTTCAGTTATTTCGGATACGGCTACATTTCCGACACCGATACTCTTGTTCCAAGTGTGGCTATCTCATTTTATAGTTTTCACATTATGGTTGTCCTTGGTTTGTATTTTGTTTTCTTTTTTCTGTTTGCACTTTATTACACTCTTAAAGGGAAAATTCATAAAATGCGTAAATTCCTGATGGCTTCCATCTGGACAGTCCCATTGGCTTATCTGGCAAGCCAGGCAGGCTGGGTTCTTGCAGAAGTCGGCCGTCAGCCATGGGTAATTCAGGATTTAATGCCAACAATGGCCGCTGTTACCAAAATCAGTGTTGGAGCTGTTCAGGTTACATTTTGGCTTTTTGCCATTATTTTCACAACCCTGCTAATTGCCGAAATCAAAATTTTATCACGTCAGATTAAAATTGGACCTAAATCAGAAGGAGGAACCAACTAATGTTCGAAACACTATCATTGATCACTTTACAGCAATACTGGTGGCTGATTGTCTCGCTGCTTGGTGCTTTATTCGTTTTTCTAATGTTTGTTCAGGGTGGCGAAACCTTGATTTTCACCATTGCCAAAAACGAAACGGAGAAATCGCTCCTGATCAATTCTCTGGGTAGAAAATGGGAATTTACATTCACCACGCTGGTTACCTTTGGAGGAGCATTTTTTGCCTCATTTCCGTTGTTTTATGCTACTTCATTCGGTGGCGCCTACTGGGTTTGGTTTGCCATCCTGATCTCGTTTGTAATTCAGGCAGTCTCTTTTGAATTCAGGAAAAAGCCAAATAACTTTTTAGGCGCAAAAACCTTCGAAATATTCCTGTTTATTAATGGATTACTCGGGCCTGTTTTGGTGGGAACAGCTGTCGGTACATTCTTTAACGGAGCTATGTTTTCGCTCGACGATATGAAACATGTTACTTGGGGAAGTCCTTTTCGCGGACTGGAAGCAGTATTGAATTTTCACAATGTAGCCCTTGGTTTGGCTGTACTTTTCCTGTCGCGGATTTTGGGACTGCTGTACTTTATGAATTCGATTGAAAGTAAACCAATTTATGATCGGTCGAAAACGCATCTTTTATACAACACTGTTCCATTTTTAGTTTTCTTCCTGTATTTTGTGATTGCTTTACTTTTCAAGGATGGATTTTCCTATGAACCGGTTACAGGTGTAATTGCTGTGGAATCCTATAAATATCTGCACAATCTGCTGGCCATGCCAATCAATACCATCATGCTTTTAGTAGGAGTGGTTGGTGTATTATGGGGCATCATCTCAACCCTGCTGAAAGGCGGAACCAAAGGAATCTGGTTTGCCGGTGGCGGAACTGTTCTGACCGTTTGGGCATTATTGATTTTTGCAGCATTTAATCATACCAGTTTTTATCCATCAATCTTCGATCTTCAATCGTCATTGACCATCGAAAATGCTTCTTCGAGCCGATTTACGCTGGTTACCATGAGCTACGTTTCCTTGTTTGTTCCGTTCGTTCTGGGTTACATCTGGTATGCCTGGAGAGCCATGAACAACAAGAAAATAAGCACCGAAGAACTGGAACACGAACATCATGTTTATTAAAAAAGGAAAGAGGAATTCGTAAATCTTTTAAACGATATTGTTATGTATTGGAATTCAATTTTATGGTTTTTAAGCTGGCCGGCATTGGTCATCATCAGTTATCAACTGATTAAATATACTGTCCTGAAATATGAGGCAATTCTGGAAAAACCTGTCAAAAAGGCGAATCCTGAAAAATAAAAATATTTGAGTTTTAATTAGCTAAAATTTCATCACAGTGAATATTCGCTTTACCTCTGATTAGAACCACCCCGGTTCGATTTTCCTCCTGAAGAATAATTCCGTTTACCTGCCGGGCGACCGCCTTTGCGTTGCGGACGAACTTTATAAACTGGTCCGTCGCCCAATTCAGGAGGAACTGGTATTTTCAAGACCTCCATTTCGATGAGCTTCTCAATCCGGTCAAATTTTTCCATATCCATCTCGTTGATAAAGCTAATGGCAATACCGGTTTTATCAGCACGGGCAGTTCTTCCAACGCGGTGTACATAATCTTCGGCTGATCCCGGCACATCGAAATTGATGATCAGGTTGATGTCTTTTATGTCGATACCACGGCTCAAAACATCGGTAGCCACTAAAACGCGGGTACGTTTGGAGCGAAATCGCATCAGCACATCTTCGCGTTCTTTCTGTTCCAGATCCGACGAAATTCCTTCAACCGAATTTCCGGCCCTTTTCAGGCTTTTTACAATATCGGTCACTTTCCTTTTGGTCGAACTAAACACCAGTATGCTGTCTAATTCGGGCTTGTTGGAGATTAAACTGTTGATTACCGGTATCTTTTGGTTTTCGTGAACCACATACGCAGCCTGCAAAACACCTTCAGCCGGTTTCGAAATGGCGGTGCTAAATTCTACGGGTTCCTTTAATATTTTGGAAGCAAGTTCCCTGATCTTTTGCGGCATGGTAGCCGAAAACATTAAGGTTTGCCTGTCATCGGGAACATAGCTTAATATGCGCATCAGATCGTCAAAAAATCCGATATCCAGCATACGGTCGGCTTCGTCCAAGACCAGATGCTTTATTTTATCAAACTGAACATATCCCAAATTCAGATGCGAAATCAATTTTCCGGGAGTGGCCACAATAATATTCGTCCCTTTGGTCAGCGCTTTGCTTTCGGCATCCCAGTCAGAACCATCGCGTCCACCATAAACAGTCACCGAATTGATATTCAGGAAATAGGCAAAGCCTTGTATTTGCTGGTTAATTTGAATAGCCAATTCCCGCGTCGGGACAATGACCAACGTACTTAAATCATGATTGTCCTGAGCGGCCAGATGATCTAAAATTGGCAACATAAAAGCTGCGGTTTTTCCGGTACCAGTTTGTGCGCAGGCCAAAATATCGTGGCCATCTAATATCGCCGGAATGGTAAGTTCTTGTATTTCAGAAGCTTTTTCGTAACCCATATACGAAATCGCTTCGATTATTTTATCGTCTAACCCAAATTCATCAAATCTCATAGTTTCTTTTTATACCAAGTTTGGCAAAAGTACGAAAACTTTGTCAACAATAACTTTTGAAAGACTGCTAATGACCGGATTATCTGATTATTCTTCAACAATAAAATGGATATCAGTTGTGTCGAATTTATTTCTGCTTTTCATTCGGGAAAAAGCAATGCAATTTGTATTTTTGTGCCGTCAAAAAAAAAGTGCATTAACTTAAAAAAACGATTCCTATGGGAAGAGCATACGAATACAGAAAAGCATCGAAAGAAAAACGTTGGGATAAAATGTCGCGTACATTTCCAAAATTAGGCAAAGCTATAACTCTTGCCGCACGTGAAGGAGTTCCGGATCCTGACATGAATTCCAAACTTCGTACTGCGATCCAAAATGCCAAGGCACAAAATATGCCGAAAGACAATATTGAAGCTGCGATTAAAAGGGCATCAGGAAAAGATGCTGAGAATTTTGTAGAAATTAACTATGAAGGCAAAGGTCCTCATGGAGTTTTAATTTTTACTGAATGTGCTACCGATAATCCTACCCGAACAGTCGCCAATGTTAAAATGCATTTCAATAAAGCTGGTGGAATTATTGTGCCTACCGGTTCACTCGAATTTATGTTCTCGCGCAAAGCCGTTTTCGAATTTCTTAAGAAAGACGGGATGAATATTGAAGATTTGGAATTGGAATTGATTGATGCAGGATTGGAAGAAATTGAAGAGAATGAGGGAGTCATTTATTGCTATGCCGATTATACCAATTTCGGATCGATGTCGAATGCACTTGATAATCTGAAAATTGAAGTAGCTAAAGCTGATTTGCAACGTATTCCGAATTCTCCGGTTGAATTTACTGAGGAACAACTTGTTGATATCGAAAAGCTGATTGACAGACTGGAAGACGACGACGATATACAGTCGGTTTTCCATAACATTGCCTGATTCTTTTTAGACTAACCCATGAGCAAACGCGAACTTCGTAAATATCTGAAAGATTTAACCAAAGAGCAATTGGAGGAGCAAATTGCGGATATTTACGATCGGTTTAAAGATGTAAAGGAATATTATGATTTCGCGTTTAATCCGAAGGAAAACCAGTTAATGGAACAATGCCGTTTCCAAATTAGCAAGGAATACTATCCGGTGAGCAGTCGCAAGGCAAAATTGAGACGATCGGTTGCCCAAAAGTGGATTAAAAAACTCATTTTGCTTGATGCGGATGCATCACTTCTTGCCGATGTCATGTTTTTCAATATCGAAATTGCCCAATCATTCTCCGGAGAACATATCATTCGACAGGACTCGTTCTACACCAGCCTGTTTAAATCTTTCGATGAAGCTTTACGGTATGTTTCGGAGAAAGGTATTCTGAATGAATTCAGAGGTAGAATAGAGAAAATATCCGGTGATGCCTGCGATCAGCAATGGCCTAACCGAAATGCGTTTGAAGATCTTTCAGATATGTATCTTATGTAGAAGCGATTCATCGCGTCTCTACGCGTCTACATGATGAAATACCTATATCGGCAAATTCCAGACGACAATTCCAAGCAATACCGCTGCTACACCGCAACCGATGATCAAGCCTGCATTGATTTTACTTACTACTATTGGAAACATCTGTTCACGTTCGGTATACACCTCGCGGATCACGAAAAAATAATAATAAACTCCGATTACAGCCATTAGAATGGCAAAAATAGAGATTCCCAAATATCCCTGACCGATTGATAATACAAAAACCTGGTATTTTGCCATAAATCCTGAAGTTGGCGGAATACCTGCCATCGACATTAAAAGGATGGTCATGAAAACTGCGATCCAAGGTTTTTGCTTGAAAAGCCCTCTGAAAATGGAGAGTTCTTCCGAACCGTCGGATGCTCGTTTCATCAGGATAAAAATGATGAAGATTGGAACTGTGGCTATTGAATAAACAAAAGTATAGAACAATATTACTGAAGCTGATGCATTGTGTTGCGAAAGCATTGCCAGCATTATAAAACCACTGTGGGCAATTGAGGAGTATGCCAGCAATCGTTTAAAGTTGGTCTGTTTTAAAGCTGCAAGGTTGCCAATTAGCAAAGTTAGGCCAGTCATTACCCAGAGTGCTTTTTCCAAGGACTCCGGAAGCGGCAGTAAACCCATATCGAGCAAACGGTAAAATGCTGCAAAACCTGCTGTTTTAACTACTGTCGACATAAAAACTGTGACTAGTGTTGGTGCACCTTCGTACACATCCGGACTCCAAAAATGAAACGGCGCAACTGCAACTTTAAAAGCTACTCCAATCAGGATAAACAGCAAACCTACCAGCATCATCGGTGGTAAATGTCCGTTGAATTGTGAAATGTAAGTTTTGATTTCAGGAAGGTAAAAGGTGGCTGAAGCACCATAAACCAAAGCAATTCCAAATAAAAAAATGGCTGTGGCAAACGAGCCCAGCATAAAATATTTAAACGATGCTTCGTTAGACCGGTACGAGTATTTTTTACCTCCGGCGAGAATATAGAGTGGAATGGATAAAATTTCGATACCCAGAAAAAGCATGATGAGGTTTGAGAAAGAAGTCATCAGGAAGGCACCGGCAAGGGCGAAAATCATCAGCGAATAATGTTCGGCAACATGAAATTCCATAGTCTCATAATAATCGATTCCGAACAGGAAAATTAGAATGGTGACAATGACCATGGAGATATTAAATGCGATCGAAAAATTATCGAATACGATCATGTCATTGAAGTAGCTCGATCCGAGCCCCCAGTCTTTATACAGAAGGACTAAAGCGATCACAAGCGTCGTGATAGCTACCGGCGCCAGAATGACTTTGTGTTTTGAAAAACCCAGATACAGAAGGATTATCCCAAGAACTATAGTTAAAATTAATGCACTCATTAGTATTTATTTACAATTTTACAATTTGCGATTTGCAATTTAAAAAATCAGGTCTGCAAATCGGGTTAATTTGCCATGCCTGCAACGACTTCAACAATAGGCTTCAATAAATCAAATATCGGCTGAGGATAAATTCCAAGTACAAGAATGATCGCGATTAACGGAACTAGAATCAGGTAGTCCAGGCCAATCAGGTCGGTAATTTTCCCATGCATGACTTTCTTTTCACCGAGCATCACGCGCTGATAGGCATACAGCATATAAATTGCGCCAAGTATCATGGTTAAACCGCCAAGTGCAGCAAACCAAATGGATTGCTGAAACAATCCGGTAATAATCAGGAATTCACCTACAAACCCTGCAGTTAGAGGAAGCGCTATCGATCCAAGTACAATGATCAGGAAAAGAATGGACATATTGGGAGCATTCAGCTTCAACCCGCCCAACTGAGGAAATTCGGTTGTCCCGGTTTTTTCTTTAACCAAACAAGCCACATAAAAAAGAGCAGCAATAGTAACTCCGTGACTCAAGACCTGAAAAAGAAGTCCTTCGATCGCATATTGGTTTAAAACGAAAAGGGCCGCTACCATCAATGAAATATGAGCCATGGACGAATAGGCAATCATAGTTTTCAGATTACTATGCCTGAACGCAATAATTGAGGCATAAATAACACCGGTCAAACTCAATATAATTACCAGATTTTGCCAGTAAAGTACTCCAAGTGGAATTACCGGAAATAGAAACCGCAAAGCACCGTAAATACCCATTTTGGTCATCACTCCGGCCAAAATCATGACACCTTGTGTCGAAGCCATTTTATAGGTAGTCGGTTGCCAGGTGTGAAACGGGAAGACCGGCATCTTGATGGCAAATGCAATAAAAAGTATCCAGAATAACCAGATTTGATTGCTTTCAGGAATATTGAGTTGCCTGAATACTGAAAAATCGGTGGTGTGTGTGCCGGGAGTTAACTGATACAGATAAATGATTCCAAATAACAGGAATAGACTACCGGTTAAGGTATAGATAAAGAATTTTAATGTAATCGCCCGGCGCCCGTCACCACCCCAGAGAAGCAAAATGAAATAGACCGGAATCAGAGCCAATTCCCAGAAAACGTAAAATAGAAATGCATTCTGTGCCAGAAAAACGCCAATCAAAGCGGATTGTGTGGTCAAGATCAGGAAGTTCAGCAAGGAAACGTTTTTCTGATCGCGGTTAAAACCGGCAAGCAAAATAAATGGGAAAAGGAGGTTGGTTAGCAAGATCATAATCAGGCTGATTCCATCGTAACCCAACGAAAACTGAATGCCCATAAAGTTGATCCAATTGGTTGCATATTCATTGGCAGCACCCGAAAAAACCAGCGGCACAGTAAGCAGCAAATTCACTACCGAACCAGCCAAAGCGACATATCGTACCATTGCCGTATTCCTGAAAAGAAAGAGAAATATGCCGGTAATAATTGGGACAATTAAAATTATCAGTAATATCATAAGATCAGATTATCAGGATGAATACGATAAATAATAGAATTCCTGCCACCATCGCAAAAAAGTAAAAACTCATGTTGCCGCGTTGCAGCTTGCGTATGATATCTCCAAATTTTAAAGTAGCGTCACCAATGCCGTCAACAGCAGGATTTAAAACAGTAGTTTCTATTTTATTGAAAAGGAAACCGGAAAGAATCCGGTATGGCTTTTCAAATACCGCGACATAAATTTCATCGATATAGAATTTGTTGGAAACCAATCTATCGGAAAAGGACAATGCAATGTCGTCAGCTTTCGGGACAACCGATCTCGTTACAAAAGTCCGGTATGCAAATAGAATAACCAGTCCGATGAGTAAAGTTGACAAAAGGATCAGTCCAATTTCGGTGCTGTGGCTAATTTCTTCTCCTGAAATGGATGAAACTGCACTTTGAAGGAAAGTTGTGAATTTTGAACCGCCTCCAAAAAGCGATGGAATATTCAGAAACCCACCAAAAACTGAGAGAACAGCCAATAGCATCAAAGGTACAGTCATCACTTTGGGCGATTCGTGCGGATGCGCTCCGACCAGACGCTGCTCGCCAAAAAATACCAGATACAATAACCTGAACATGTAAAAACTGGTTAGTAATGCTCCGGCCAGTGCCAGAACATACAAAAGCAGATTGTGTTCGAATGCTTTGCTCAGGATCAGATCTTTACTGAAGAAGCCCGAGAATGGTGGTATTCCGCTAATGGCGAGCGTGGCCGCCAGAAAAGTCCAGTAAGTTGCCGGCATTTTTTTCCTCAACCCTCCCATTTTGCGAATGTCCTGTTCACCGCTCATTGCATGAATAACACTTCCGGCGCCAAGAAAGAGCAATGCTTTGAAGAAGGCGTGTGTGGTGACATGAAAAACAGCAGTAGAAAATGCGCCAACTCCCAGCGCAATAAACATGTATCCCAGTTGCGAAACCGTGGAATAAGCCAATATTTTTTTAATGTCGTTTTGTCTCAGGCCAATAATTGCGCCCAACAGTGCAGTTGACAATCCTATTACGGTTATTACTGTCAGTGTGATTGGCGCCAGATTATAGAGAATACTTGAACGGGCAATCATATAAATACCAGCGGTTACCATTGTTGCGGCATGGATAAGCGCTGAAACCGGAGTCGGGCCAGCCATGGCATCGGGCAACCAGGTAAAAAGCGGAATCTGTGCACTTTTACCAACAGCTCCAACCAACAGCAAAAGAGTTATGAGTGTAATTACAGGTGCTCCGATTTGAAAAGCAGTTGCCTGGGCGAATATTTCAGAAAAAGTTACTGAATTGAAGGTGAAGAAAAGTAGGATAATTCCCATGATAAATCCAAGATCACCAATCCGGTTCATCACAAAGGCTTTCCGTGCTGCGTAATTAAATGCAGGATTTTTAAACCAGAATCCAATGAGCAGATAGGAGCAAAGCCCAACGCCTTCCCAACCAATAAACAGAATCAGGTAATTGGCGCCCATCACCAGCAACAACATGCTGAAAGTAAATAAATTCATCTGGGCGAAGAAGGAATTTACCCTATCATCGCCGTGCATGTATCCGATGGAATAAATATGGATGAGTGCGCCAACTCCGGTAATAATCAACATCATGGTCAGCGATAGATGATCGATCAGAAATGCAAACGGGATGTTCATTTTACCAATTGAAATCCAATTAAAAAGTGTAACCGTCGCAGAGTCCTGTCCTGAATTCCGGAGAACAAAAAAGAATGCAACGGTTGCCAGAAACGATAAGCCAACCATAGTGCTGGCAATTATTCCGGCCTGATTGTGTTTTAATCGCTTGTATGCCAGCCCGGTGATCAGGAATCCCAGCAGTGGAAAAGCCGGTACAAGCCAGGCTAAGTTAATGTACGGAATTGATCCTACCATTTCAAACGGTTCAAAAGGTTAATATCTACCGAATCCACATTTCGTTTCATCATCACCAATATCGAAAGTCCGACAGCCACTTCGGCTGCTGCCACAATCATGATGAAAAATACAAAAACCTGGCCTGCAGGGTCGGAATGATAAGCCGAAAATGCAGTAAGTAATAAATTTACAGAATTGAACATCAACTCGATACACATCAAAACAATGATTGTGTTTCGACGGTACAAAACGCCAATCAATCCAATACTGAAAAGAGTTGTACTCAAAAGAATGTAATGCTCGAGTGGGATGATTTGTATTGCAGATGATATGGTTTGCATGATTATAAGTTATAAATTATAAGTTGTTATTTTTCTTCGTGGTGAGAATGGCACTACGAAGCATTTTTAATAACTCAACTGCTTCATTATTTATACTTTCAAATTCTTTTTCATTCAGGTAATTCGTTTCTTTCAATAATTCCAGCCAATATATAGTTTCATCGCATTCTTTTTGGGATATATCCAATTTATGAATGAAATCTTTTGTGCTTTCAGCGTTTTGTGCTTCCCTGACCAATGCGCCAATTGCCGTTCCACTTCTCAATAACTGTTTGCTTAAAACATATTCCTTTTTTGTTTCAACTAAAAGCTGGAAAAGCCTGATGATGCGAACAGCAAAAGCAAAACTCTTATCCTTCAAGGCACTTCTCTTCTCTGTCATAATTTATAACTCATAATTTATAACTCATAACTTGCTATCCTCGTCTTTTTTACCAAACATGACTGCTCCTACCATTGCCGAAATAAATAGAACTGATGATACTTCGAATGGAAGAAGAAACTCCTGAAATAATGTTTTCCCAATTTGCGCAACCAAACCGATTTGTGAGTCATACGGATAACGAGGATGTATTTCAAAGGTTAAACGTGTTGATGCAATCAAAACCAGAAAAAACATTCCTCCGGTTACAACTGCCGCAATTCTGGTCATCGAAGTTTTTGTTGGGATATAAACTTTATTCAGGTTCAGGAGCATAATCACGAAGAGGAATAAAACCATGATGGCTCCGGTATACACAATGATTTGTACCACCGCCAGAAACTGCGCATTCAGCAGAATGTAATGACCTGCCATAGTGATGAAGCATACAATCAGATAAATGACACTGTTTATAGGGCTTCGGGTTGAAATAACCAGCAAAGCGCTAATAACCATGAGTGCCGAAAGCAGGTAAAATAGTACTATCATTTTATTTACTATTTATTGTGAGCAAAACGTTTGTTTTGCTTGAATTTCAATACATTTTCGGTTTGTCTTACCGAAACGTCAATCCTCAGATTTAAATCAAGAGGTTCAACCAAACGATCTTTTCCGTACACAAACGGCAGGCGTTCATATTCCGACTCAACAATCCGGTCAGTCAGAAAGATAGCTTCTTTTGGGCAGGCTTCTTCGCAATCGCCGCAGAAAATGCACCGGAGCATGTTGATTTCATATACTTCGGCATATTTCTCTTCGCGGTACAAATGTTCTTCGCCCGGTTTGCGTTCGGCTGCTATCATTATGATGGCTTCTGCCGGACAGGCCACTGCGCATAAACCGCAGGCCGTGCATCGTTCACGACCTTCATCATCACGTTTTAAAACATGTAGTCCGCGGTATATCTGACTAAACTCACGGGTTTGTTCCGGATAACTGATCGTTGCCTTTTTCTTAAAGAAATGCTTCAATGTAATGAACATGCCTTTCACAATGGCAGGAAGATAAATTCGTTCAACGAAGGTCATCTTCTTGTCCGACACCACTTTCGATCTGTTTGTTAAAGCTTGCATGGCGTATTCGGTTAATTGAATTCAGTAAAATAATAATAAGCACCGGTTGCAAGGATATTGAAGATTGCCATTGGCATCAATTTTTTCCAACCCAGATTCATCAGCTGGTCGTATCGAAACCTTGGCAGTGTCCATCTGATCCACATGAAAAGGAAAATAAATCCTAAAATCTTCAGGAAGAAAAAGAAAGATCCAAGCAAGGTAACAACATTTGCTGATAGTCCCAACTGATCGATAAACGGCATGTTATAACCACCAAAATACAAGGTGGCAATTACTGCCGATGAAATAAACATGTTGATGTACTCGGCAAACAGGTAAAAACCTAGTTTCATCGAGCTGTATTCGGTATGGTAACCGCCAATCAATTCGGTTTCACATTCAGGAAGATCGAAAGGTGCACGGTTCGTTTCTGCAAAAGCGCAAATCAGGAAGATCAGAAAGCCCAATGGTTGATAAAATACATTCCAGTGCATTCCATGCTGCTGCTCAACAATTTCGTGAAGGCTCAAAGTGCCGGTTGTAAGAATCAGCGCGACAATCGACATTCCCATTGCAATTTCGTAACTGATCATTTGCGATGCTGCGCGGATCGAACCCAGCAATGCGTATTTGTTGTTCGAGGCCCAACCTCCAATCATGATGCCGTAAACACCAATGGAAACCATTGCGAAGACATACAATATGCCGATGTTCAAATCTGCAATCTGCATCGAAAACTCGCGTCCGCCAATGGTTATCGTGTCTCCCCAAGGAATCACGACTCCGGTAAGCATGGCTGTGGTCATGGCAATGGATGGACCCAAAATGAAAAGAACCCGGTTTGCTGTTGTTGGAATGATTTCCTCCTTCATGAACATTTTAACGCCATCAGCGATAGGTTGCAGCAAGCCAAAAAGGCCTGCACGGTTTGGACCTCGCCGATCCTGCATGAAGGCAGCAACTTTTCGCTCACCATAGGTCGAATACATGGCTACAATCAGGGTAACCAGGAAAATGATGATCAAAAAGATGGTTTTATAAATGTATAGTATCCAATCCATATTGTGTTATTTTTCGTAATGGTTTTGACCGATTACCGAAATCCGTTCAATCTTTCGGGGGCCTTCAATAACCCAGTCTTTGGTTTCTTTATGCTCGAAACGGCAATCGTTACAAATAAATTCTTCCAGTTCACCGTATTTATCTTTACGTCCGGTCACACGCAGAATCTCCGTTCCTTTCATCCAAAGAACAGTTTTCCCGCAGCATTTCGGACAATGGCGATGCGCATCAACAGGTTTGGTGAACCAAACGCGGCTTTTAAAACGGAAGGTCTGGTCGGTTAGCGCACCAACCGGGCAAACATCAATCATGTTTCCTGAAAAATCGTTGTCGACAGCTTTAGTGATGTAAGTGCTGATTTCACAATGATCGCCCCGACCCAGAACACCGTGAACACGCTGATCGGTCAACTGATCGGCAACCATAACGCAGCGGTAGCAAAGGATGCAACGATTCATGTGCAACTTGATTTTGTCGCCAATATCAATCGGTGCAAAAGTTCGTCTATCTTCGGTTGTTTCTGTATCAACCAATCCGTGGTCGTATGATAAATCCTGAAGGTGGCATTCGCCGGCCTGATCGCAAACTGGGCAATCGAGCGGGTGATTGAGCAAAAGAAAAGAGGTAACAGCCTTGCGGGCTTCCATCACCTCAGGAGAAGTAATGTTTTGCACTACCATTCCATCCTGAACTGTAGTTCGGCAGGATGCCACCAGTTTGGTCATTGGCCGTGGGTCTTTAGATGATCCTTGTGCTACTTTTACCAGGCAACTGCGGCATTTTCCGCCACTGCCTTCAAGTTTCGAATAATAGCACATCGCAGGCGGAACCACGTTGCCTCCAATTTTTCGGGCAGCATTCAGAATGGTTGTTCCGGATTCGACTTCAACCTCAATATTATCTATCGTTACTTTGACAAGGGACATTGCTGTAATTTTACGTGATCTTCAAATTCCTGACGGAAATGACGGACTGAACTCGCAACTGGCCATGCAGCAGCCTCGCCCAACGGACAAATCGTATTTCCTTCTATATGTTTCGAAATGCTGACCAGCAAATCAATATCTTTCATAGTTCCACGGCCATCTTCAATTCGTTGCAAAATCTTTTCCATCCAGCCGGTACCTTCGCGGCAGGGGCTGCATTGTCCGCACGATTCATGATGGTAGAACCGTGCAAAGGTTAAAAGGTTCTTCACCATGCAAGTGGTATCATCCATTACAATAAATCCGCCCGATCCGAGCATCGTTCCGGTTTCGAAACCTCCTTCAGCCAGCGATTCGTAGCTCATCAGTCGAGGTTCGCCTTTGGCTGTTCTCAATATCAGATCAGCCGGAAGGATGGGAACCGATGAACCTCCTGCGACAACTGCTTTCAATTTGTTACCGTTTCGGATTCCGCCACAATACTGATCGCTGTATATAAATTCTTCAACCGGAAGCCCGAGTTCAATCTCGTAAATTCCCGGTTTGTTAATGTGGCCGCATGCCGAAATGAGTTTCGTTCCTTTGCTGTTTCCAACGCCAATAGCTGCATAAGCATCGGCACCGTTATTCATGATCCATGGAAGAGCTGCAATGGTTTCCACATTGTTGACTACCGTCGGACAATCGTACAAACCAACAATGGCCGGAAATGGCGGCTTGATTCGAGGATTGCCGCGTTTCCCTTCCAACGATTCAATCAAGGCAGTTTCTTCTCCGCAGATGTAAGCACCGCCGCCGGGATGGCAATACAGGTCGAGCGAATAACCGCTTCCTAAAATATTTTCGCCCAGAAAACCTTTTGCATATGCTTCTTCAATGGCTTTTTCGATGATCCGTAGCACGTAAAATAGCTCGCCGCGAATGTAAATGTACGAGGTACGGGCTCCTAAGGCGTATGAGCCCAAAATCATTCCTTCAATAAGTTGATGTGGATTGAGTTGGCCAATGTGACGGTCTTTAAAAGTTCCGGGTTCACTTTCATCAAAATTGCAAACAAAGTATCTTGGATTGTTTGTGCTTTTATCAATAAATCCCCATTTCATCCCTGTCGGGAAACCTGCTCCGCCCCGTCCTCTCATGCCCGACTTTTTAACTTCGGCAGTCACTTCATCCGGAGTAAAATTCTTTAGTGTCTTTTCAACAGAAGCATATCCTCCGAGTTTTCGGTAAACCTCGAAACTGGCCAGCCCGGGAACCTCTATGTTGTTGAGTAGTATTTGCTGTGCCATGGGTTACAGGTAAGGATTGGTATGAGAACATTTATTCTCAGCTGTCCATTTGCTCAGCAACTGGTCGGCTTTTTCACTGGTCATATTTTCGTGATATTCAGTGCCAACCTGAATAACCGGTGCATTTCCGCAAGCAGCAAGACATTCGACCGTTTTAATTGTAAATCGTCCGTCGGCTGTAGTTTCTCCGGGTTTAATTCCTAATTTCTTTTCGAAGTGTGCAAGCAGATCTTCTGAACCTTTTAACCAGCAAGGGCCGGTTTGGCAAACTTCAATCACACAGTTTCCAACTGGCTGAAGGTTGAACATGCTGTAAAATGAAGCGACTTCGTACACTTCAATGGGTTGAATTTCGAGCAGCGAAGCCACATAATCCATGGTTTCGGAGCTGAGCCATCCGCTGTTTTCCGATTGGGCAATGTGCAACAATGGCAATAAAGCCGATTTCTGCCGACCTTCAGGATATCGTTTTATGATCTTATTTACCAGTTCAAGAGTTTCGCTGCTGAATTCAGATGTTTGTTTTGTATTCTGCATTTATATATTTTTTTTAACCACAAAGGACACGCCTGTCCGCAGCAGGCGGGAAGAAGGCGCAAAGTTTCACAAAGGATTTTCTTGTCTCCCTTCGACAAGCTCAAGGGAGCGGTTCTTTATTCTTCAGTCTTTCTGTCTTTTTTCTATTTACTTTTTTCTATTTTCAAGGTTTAAACTATTCCGTCCGAAAGGATTATCTTGCTTTTCTCGTTGTTTTCCCGCGCACGATTTTGTATTTATCTTCTTTATCTACAAATATTTAGCTCCTCTGGTACTAAAACAAATTTAAACCGATACCTAAAACCTTCCCCCTCAGGGGGAATTTAGAAGGGGGCTTCTTTTTCATGCATCCAATTCCCCTGCAATTACATTCATCGAACTCATGGTCAATACGGCATCCGAAAGCATGTTTCCAATAACCATTTCAGGATAAGCCTGATAATAAATAAAACATGGCCTGCGGAAATGTAATCGGGAAGGGGTGCGCCCTCCATCACTTACCAGGTAAAATCCAAGTTCTCCATTGGCAGCTTCGATGCTGTGGTAAACTTCGCCAACCGGAATGTCGGTTTCGCCCATCACAATTTTGAAATGCCAGATAAGCGCTTCCATATTGTTGTAAACATTTTCTTTGGGAGGTAGCACAAAACGAGGATCAGTAGCATAAAAGGTTTCTTTATCCTCCATCTTGTCCAATTTGTCGATGGCTTGTTCGATAATGTACAAACTTTGTTTCATTTCTTCCTGACGAACCATAAACCGGTCGTAAGTATCACCATTTTGTCCGATCGGAATGATGAAATCGAATTCTTCGTACGAACAGTATGGATTCATCACCCGTACATCGTAATCTACACCACATGCACGAAGGTTCGGACCGGTAAATCCGTATGCCAGCGCGCGATCGGCAGGGAAAGCCCCAACATTGATGGTTCGATCCATGAAAATTCGGTTACGGGCCAAAAGGTTTTCAAATTCCTGAAGTTTTGCCGGATAATCTTTTACAAAAAAGCGGATTTTATCCCAGGCTTTTGTGCTGAAATTACGTTCGAAGCCACCAATTCGCCCCATGTTTGTGGTTAGTCTCGATCCACAGATTTCCTCATAAATTTCGTAGATGAACTCCCTGTTCTGGAATAAATAAGTAAATCCGGTCAAAGCGCCGCTATCTACTCCAATTACACTGTTGCAGATAAGATGGTCAGCTATTCGCGCCAGTTCCATGATAATGATGCGAAGGTAATCGACACGTTTTGGTGTTTCAATACCGAGCAACTTTTCAACGGTCATGTGCCAGCCCATGTTATTCAACGGCGACGAACAGTAATTCAGTCGGTCGGTAAGTGGAGTTATCTGGTAAAATGGACGGTGTTCAGCAATTTTTTCGAATGCACGGTGAATGTACCCAATGGTTTGTTCGGTTTCAATAATAAATTCGCCATCCATCAGCATCACATTCTGGAACACACCATGTGTTGCCGGATGTGTTGGCCCGACATTTAGGGTATTATATTCCTTCGGCTCTTCCGATGTTACGATATCCTTAGCCCAAAAACCTGTATTGTAGTGCTGTGCCATATATCACGGTCAAAAGTTTAAAGTTTAAAGTCAAGAGTTTAAAGTTTGATTTGATGCAACTCACGACTCAAAACTTATAACTCATAATTCATATTTCATATCTAATTAACGTCCAAACATGCTGTCATCTTTATCTTCCCGTGTCTGATCTTCCAGCGGAAAATCTTTTCGCATTGGAAAATCGGTCATCTCATCCATATTTAGTATGCGTTTCAGGTTTGGATGCCCTTCGAAAATGATTCCGTAAAAATCATAAGTCTCACGTTCCATCCAGTTTGCTGCAGGCCAAATAGTTGTTATAGTTGGTATTGTTGGCCGATCAAGGTCAGTAGCTGTTTTAATACGTATCCGGTGGTTGTTGACAAAACTATGTAAATGATAGACCACACCGAGTTGATTCGTTTCGGGATAATGCATTCCGCAGAGTGTAGTTAAAAAGTTATACTGTAAATCGGTATGATCATGAAGGTAAAGTAATAGTTCACAAATTGCTTTTTTTTGTACTGAAATACAAAGCATATCGGATTGAATTTCAGTATATTCGACCGTATTGCTGAATTTATTTACGAGCAGGCTGATAGCTAACTGGTCTCTTTCGGTTTTTTTTGGATACACTTATTTTCTTTTTTCAGATGAGAATTTTTACCTCAGGATTTATTCATTGAATAGTTTTGATTGCCATTCAATTTGTTCATCCTGAAGTTATTCCATATTATATTGCTTCATTAAATCATTGTATTCCTGCGAACTCCTTCTTCGAAGCGATTCGTTGCCAACCAAATCCTGAATTTTAAGAATTCCATTGATAATCTGCTCAGGACGGGGCGGACAGCCCGGTACATAAACATCAACCGGAATAATTCGGTCGATGCCTTGCAAAACACTGTATGTATCAAAAACGCCACCGCTCGAAGCACATGCGCCGACAGCAATCACCCATTTGGGTTCTGCCATTTGAATGTAAACTTCGCGCAAAACCGGTCCCATTTTTTTTGCAACAGTTCCCATAACCATAAGAAGGTCGCTCTGACGGGGCGAAAAGCTTAACCGCTCTGATCCAAACCTGGCTAAATCGTAATGCGAGCCCATGGTGGCCATAAATTCGATACCACAGCATGATGTGGCAAAAGGCAATGGCCAAAGTGAGTTCTTGCGTGCAAGTCCAACCGCTTTTTCGAACGAAGTGGCAAAAAATCCTTGTCCGGAAACTCCCTCGGGCATTTCGGCAACACTTGGTTTGATTAACTGATTCTGTTTTTCTGACATGTTGAAGGTGGTTACGATTGGATTAATTTTTATCCCATTTCAAAGCACCCTTCAAGAGAATATAAATAAAACCTGTAAGGACCAGTATCATGAATAATAACATCTCGATAAATCCTTCTTTTCCTAACGATTTGAAAATCACTGCCCATGGATACATGAAAATAACTTCAACATCGAACAGAACAAAGAGTATTGCGATAAGGAAATATTTAACAGAGAATGGGCTTCGGGCGTTTCCTAACCCTTCAATTCCACACTCGAAATTCTCTAGTTTGGCGCGCGAAAATCGTTTTGGCCCCAAAAAGTGAGTCAAAACCATTGTAGTTACCACAAACCCAAGAACTACCAGGGTCTGAATGAGTATTGGAATATAATCTTGCGGCATTTGTGAATTTTTTAGACTGAATAAGAACGGTTTTATATCCGTTTTGTTCATAAAACTACTGTAAATATGGCTATTCACAAAGGTGCGATACAATATTAACCGGAGTATTAATAATTCAGATATTGGGGTCTGCTTTTAACGAAAAGATAATAAGAACAGAATTTCATCGAATGTCATTTTAGTACTTTGTTTGTTCAAAACCACGTTTAATGTGCCAAATCCCGATGTGAAACATTATGCATATATAGCTTCTGATAAAATCTGATTCTTCAAGATTGGATTGATGTATTTTTCTCGGCAAATATCGACCGGTAAGTTGAACTTCGACTGAATTTCGTTTTTTAGGTTTTGCTTGATGGAGTATAAATCCGGGGTGTTATCCTCAAATTCAACAATCAAATCAATGTCGCTCTGGTTGTTTTGTTCGCCGCGGGAATTTTTCGCAAATGGTAATCCTTCTCCAAACGCGATTTGTTTGAAGTCAGGTAAACCAATATTTGATTTATTTCAATCATGCCATTTTATTTCCGTTTAGGTACATATTTTATCATATAGAAACGCAAAGGGAAAACCCGGAGTTTTTTTCTCATGCAAGCCTTGCCTAACATTAGGGATCCCATCTTTCTGAAAAGAGATGGAATCCATTTTTCTTTGAGGTTCTCTGCACCTACTCCGTGTTCTCTGCTGTAAAATTTTAAATCACAAAGAACAGATTATTTCGTCTGACTTTCCTGAAAATTTGCAATTCCGCAAACGGTTACATTTGGTTTTATGGGATAGGCTCCGGAATACTTAGGTGACAAGCTAATGGGATTATATCATTCAAAAAAGAGATGGAATCCATTCTTGAGGTGAGCGATCCTCATGATGAAGGGTTCAATGACATTTGAGTCAAGCCTCTACTGTAAAGATAATTTGATGATTTTAGCTTATTCCCGCCAGATAACTGATTCCTGAAAGCAAGACATACCAGATGATAATCAGGGGTAAAGCATAAATCTGAAGGAATATTAAAAGAAGTAGTGTAATTCCGATAAAAATATACCGAAGTGCATTTTCTTTCAGTTTCAGGTTTTTAAATTTCAGGTTGAACATGGGCAATTCGGAAACCATCAGGAATGAACAACTGAAAATTGATGCCAGTAACGTGTATTTATTCAGGATAATTGGCACAATATTTTGTTTGGTTCCCAACTCCAAAATTAAAGCCAGTGAGGCAAAAAAGATGGCGTTGGCTGGTATGGGCATTCCCAGAAATTGTTCGCTTTGGCGGTCGTCGGTATTGAATTTAGCCAGACGAAAAGCTCCGGCAACCGGAATAACCAAGCTGGTAAAAAGTAAGATCCACTGGCTCCAGTTTGCTTCAATTTCCTGAATGGGTTGGTTTTCGCCGAACAAAGTCAACTCGAGCATGGTGAAAACGATAGCTGCGGGGGCCAGGCCAAAAGAGACCGTATCGGCCAGCGAATCGAGTTCTTTGCCGATTGAAGAATATGCTTTCAGTAAACGAGCCGAAAAACCATCGAGAAAATCGAATACCGCAGCCGCGAAGATGAAGATTGCAGCCCATCCCAATTGTCCGTCTACGGCGAAAAAAACCGACAAACTTCCACACACCAGATTCATGGCGGTAATTGTATTCGGAACCCAGAAAAATATGCTGCTTGTACGGCTCATATTAAATTTTGCCAATGACGGTTTGAGAGCCTTTTACTTTGTCGTTGATTTTTACCTGAAGCTGGGTGTTGAGTGGTAAATACAGATCGACCCGTGAGCCAAATCTGATGAAACCAAGTTCGGTACTTTGATCAACCGTGTCACCAACTTTTACATAGTTGATGATGCGGCGAGCCATGGCTCCTGCAACCTGACTCATGACGATTTCGCGCCCGTCGGACATTTTTACTGCGGTAGTGGTACGTTCGTTTTCTTCAGCCGATTTGTCTTTAAACGCTGCATAAAACTCGCCATCCTTGTGTTTCATGTAGGTCACTTCGCCCGGAACTGGGATCCAGTTGATGTGTACGTTGGTAGGCGACATAAATATCGAAACCTGAAGACATTTGGTATTCAGGTATTCGTTTTCGAATGTTTCTTTTATGACACAGATTTTACCGTCGGCGGGTGATAGAATTACATTTTCGTTTTGATTGACAGTGCGTTGTGGATACCTGAAGAATTGAATAATCAGAATATATACTGCTGTAGCTACTACTAACATGCCAGTTTTTATCGTAAGGTCGGTAATGAAAAACCACGAAATTAAAATCAGACCCGCAAGCAGTGCGGTCGCATAGTTGATCGTTGTAAGGCCGGCTTTATGAACTTTCATTCTTATTTTTTAAGATTCCGGTTCAAAATTAGCAAATTATTGAGCTTTTTGGCTTAAATCAGCATTAAAGTAGACAAAATTTGTACAATCGGGTATTGGCATCGAATTTCAGGAAGTGAAAAGGATGCTATTCTACAAACATTTTCAGGTACATGACTACAACTGGTGCAGCAAAGAAAAGTGAGTCGAAACGATCGAGGAATCCGCCATGTCCGGGTAAAATATTTCCACTGTCTTTGATTCCGAAATACCGTTTCAACATCGATTCTGACAGGTCTCCAAATGTGGATGAAACGACGGTTAAAATGCTGATTGCGATCCAATGAACCATTTTTATTTCAGGAATAAAACCGGCAATGAAATACCCGGCAAAAGTGGCAATTAATGTTCCGCCAATAGCGCCTTCCCATGATTTTTTTGGGGATATGCGCTCAAAAAGCCGATGCTTTCCAATGGAAACACCAACCAGATAGGCTCCTGAGTCATAAATCCATATTAATGAAAAAAGAGCAATTAAAATTTTAGGAGAATAACTATTTCCAGGGAGTATTTCAGGAAAAACCAGAATATTAATAAGTGCCAATGGCATGGCCAGGTATATAATGCAGAAGATGGTAGCAGCTAAATTTTCCAGAGGTTTCTCTTTGTTTCGGTAAAGTTCGGCAGCCATGATAATCAGAATCATTGGAAAGAAGCTGAATAGATAGTTTTTTTCCAGAATTCCCTGTGCAATCAGAAAGGAAACAGTGAAAATGACAACCGAAATGCCATAACTTAAAACCTTATTTGGCTTTACTTCTGAAGTTTTAAAAAGATTGGAAAATTCAGTTATTCCGCCAATCAGGATTAATAAAAACAAAAGCGCATAGCTGTATGGGCTGACGATAATCGCAGTCAGCATCACTAATACCAGAACGATTCCGGTAATAGTTCGTGTAACTAATTTCTTCAAAGGATTAAATCTGTTAGAAATTCGGTAGCTTTTTCCTGATTTTCCTGATGAACCCAAATTTCTATTTCGCCAATCGAAGGAAATGCTGAGTCGTGTTCGTTCATAACGACGCAGTTAATTTCTTCGTTTTCAAGTATTTCCCGTGCTATTTCAGCCTGATAACCTTGATCAGTATGAAATACACATACCCAATCTTTTTCCATAAGTTAGTTTTTAAATGGATTCCTGAGAAATCAAAACAATCAGCGATTTTGGACCGTGCATACCCATGACTAAAGTTTTTTCGATATCGGCGGTACGGCTGGGTCCGGTGATGTTGCTGATTAACGAAGGTAACTTATTTTTATATTTATTCTGAAGTTTTTCCAGCGCTTGCTCCAAATAATCGGTCAATTGCGATTGATGGGCCACAACGATGTGTGTTTCAGGAAATACATTGAGTCGGCGACCAGAGATTTGTGCCGAACTGATCAGCACTGATCCGAGATGTGCTACCAGTAATTCGCAGCCGGTGAGGCCTATGTTCAGATCCAGAAAATCACTTTCCATTGAATCTATTTGAATCTGACCGTCGATAAGATTCTTTAGATCCAGGTCGGTACAAAAGATCCTGCTTTGATTTTTAGCTTTACAAATCCTCAAAATTTCAGCAGCAACCTCAGTTTTTGTCTGACAAAGAACCACTTCTCCCCCAATCAATTCGAGGTTGGTTTTAAATTCCTGACCCAACAATTCATTGAGTGGATGATAAATAGGAGAGGCGAAATCGGGGAGGTTTTCCCCAATTTCACCTCTTTTATCCTGAGCGGCCTTTAGTCGGGCCAAAATATTATTTCTGGATGTTTCCATCAGGCTTATACAGGTTCTGTACTTTGTTCGCTATTCTCAAGCATTCCGGCTGCAAGTTCTTTTTTTACTTCAGCAACCATGAGTGGTTTTCCCCATTGGCGTTTTCCGAAGACATTTTCGAGATCTTCGCTGAAAATAACTTCTTTATCCAGAAGGAGTTCCGACAATTTTTCATGTCCTTCTTTATTTTTTGAAAGTATTTCGAGCGCTCTTACATATTGAGTTTCAATCAGCAGTTTCGATTCAGAGTCAATCAGTTCAGCTGTTTTTTCGCTGTATGGTTTGGTGAATCCAAATTCGTTCTGGCCTGAAGAATCGTAATAGCTAACATTCCCCAACTTCTCGCTCATCCCGAAAATGCTAACCATGGCGTACGATTGTTTGGTCACTTTCTCCAGATCGTTTTGAGCTCCTGAAGAAATACTGCTGAATGCAATCTGTTCGGCAGCCCGTCCGCCCAAAGCAGAACACATTTCGTCGAGCAACTGGTCTTTGGTGGTGATCGAACGTTCTTCAGGAAGATACCAGGCAGCGCCCAATGCTTTTCCGCGTGGAACGATAGTTACTTTAACCAGTGGATGCGCATGTTCGAGCAACCAGCTAATGGTGGCATGTCCGGCTTCGTGGTATGCAATTCTTCGCTTTTCATCAACCGAAATGATTTTATTTTTCTTTTCCAGCCCACCAATAATACGGTCAACGGCATCGAGGAAATCTTGTTTTTCAACAATATCTTTATTTTTACGAGCAGCAATCAAGGCCGATTCGTTGCAAACGTTTGCGATGTCGGCGCCTGAAAAACCAGGTGTTTGTTTGGCCAGAAATGCAGGCTCAACTTCCGGAGAAAGCTTGATAGGTTTCAGGTGAACCATGAATATTTCTTCGCGTTCGTTCAAGTCGGGTAATTCAACATGAATCTGGCGGTCGAAACGTCCGGCGCGCATCAAAGCACGGTCGAGCATATCGGCGCGGTTGGTTGCTGCCAGAATTATTACTCCCGAATTGGTATCGAAACCGTCCATTTCAGTCAGTAATTGGTTCAGTGTATTTTCGCGTTCGTCGTTCGATCCCATGTTAGGATTTTTTCCACGTGCACGGCCTATGGCATCAATTTCGTCGATAAAGACGATACATGGCGCTTTTTCTTTAGCTTGTTTAAATAAATCACGTACCCGCGAAGCTCCAACTCCAACAAACATCTCCACAAAATCGGAACCCGACATGGAGAAAAACGGCACATTGGCTTCACCGGCAACAGCCTTGGCCAGCAAGGTTTTTCCGGTTCCCGGAGGGCCTACAAGCAGAGCGCCTTTCGGAATTTTACCACCCAGTTTGGTGAATTTTGTAGGACTTTTCAGGAAGTCAACAATTTCTTCTACTTCCTGCTTGGCTTCGGCCAATCCGGCCACATCTTTAAAGGTGTTTGAAACCCGTGAATCTTTATCGAAAACCTTGGCCTGCGATTTACCCACATTGAAAATGTTTCCGGCGCCACCTCCGCCAGAGCCTTTGCTCATTCGTTTGAAAATCCACCACCATAACAAAATGATGATTGCAAACGGAAGAATCCAGTTCAGGAGTTCGCCGAGGTAGTTGTGAACTGTTTTGTATTCGACACTAATTTTGTTGTCTTCAGTAAAAGTAGCCTGTGTCTCCTCAAGATTTTTCTCAAACGAATCTACCGATCCGATGGTAAAAAAGAAATGAGGACCGACTTTTGTTGGAGCTGTAAACCCATTGTTTAGCTTTGATGCGTATTTATCGTAGCTGGTTTCCTTGAGGTAAATCTGAGCTTCTTTTTCGTTAACGACAATAATTTTCTTAACGTCGTTATTCAGGAGCATGGTTGTTTTTACTTCTTTCCAGTTGGTTTCAACCGGTCCGGCTCCCATAGAAAACCACTGAATTGCAAGAAAAGCAATAATAACAACTCCATAAATCCAATAAGGATTAATCTTTGGAGTTTTGCTCATTTGTCTCATATTGCCGAAACCCGTCTTATCTTTTTCTTTGTTGTTTTTATTTTCTGCCATTTTATATTTAGTTTGCTTCTTTTATTAATTCAATTTTTGCATCAGCCCAAAGGTTTTCGAGATCGTAAAACTGTCGTGAGTCTCGTTGAAATACGTGTACCATAATGTCGGCATAATCGAGTAAAATCCAGAGTGAATTTCGGTATCCATCAGTATGCCAAGCTTTTTCGTCGATTAATTCTATCACAGTGTCTTCTACCGAGTGTGCAATTGCATCAACTTGAGTATTGGAGTTACCATGACAAATAATGAAATATTTACATTCGGAATGATTGATTTTAGTTAAGTCGATTTTAACGATGTCTATCCCTTTTTTCCTTTGAATCCCTTCAACAATGGCATCGATCAATTGTTCAGTTTCAGTTTCCTTAACGATTTTAGTCATAAATTTTTGTTAGAACTACAAAGATAATTTTTTACTTTATAATAAGTGATTAATCTTGTATGACGAAATTCCTGATCTCAAATGGAAATGTAAATTTAAAGAAGTGAAATGAATCAAATCATTGGAAATACAATTGTCCGCATACCAAGCACCGACTCTACCAACAACTATGCCAACAGGCAAATCAGACTTGGAGACTTGCCAGAGGGTACTGTCTTTTTGACATACGAGCAGTTGGCTGGGCGTGGACAAATGAAAAATGTATGGGAAAGTGAATCGGGGAAAAACCTTACTTTTTCGATGGTTTTTTATCCCGATTTTCTGGAGATCCGTCGACAGTTTATGCTTTCGAAAGTAGTTGTACTTGGTATTTATAAGGCTCTGAATAAGTATGTTGATCAACTTAAAGTGAAATGGCCAAATGATATTTATGCCGGGAACAGGAAACTAGGTGGTATTCTGATTGAAAATTCAATCATGAGTGGATTGATCAAAAGTTCGGTTGTTGGCATTGGACTGAACGTGAATCAAACGATTTTCCGTAGTGAAGCACCAAATCCTGTGTCGCTTCAATTGCTGACAAATCAGCACTTCAATTGCGAAGTTGTATTGGCGGAAGTTCTTTCCGGAATAAACTCATATTATGAGCTTTTACTTCAGGAAGAATTCGATAGAATTGATCGGGATTATGTTTCAGCTTTATACCGCTTGAACGAAAAACATTTGTTCCGAACCGAAGGCGAGGACTTTTCCGGAGAAATTATTGGCGTGAACGAAATCGGACAGCTGCTGATAAGAAAAGAAAATGGTGAAATTCTGGAATTTCATTTCAAAGAGGTGGAATTCCATATCGGCAATAAATAGGAAAGAGAAAAAAGGAAAAAGGAAACACCAGACAGAAGATTGTCTGTTTTCAAGGCATTTTCCCCTTTCCTTTTTTCTGATTTTTACCGGTAGGGTAGTCCGGCCAACACATCGGCCAGTCGGTTCATGCCATCTTCGAGTTTTTTGCCAACCATCATTTTAATCATCATACTCATATCCGCATCTAAAGTCAGGCGAAGTTTAGTTTCATAATCGGAAACCGGAAGAAGCTGAATCCAAAATACAACACTGACTGGCAGGCTACCGGTACTGCTTATTTTGATGGTTTTGTGAGGTTCGCGATCAATGATTCGGATTTCGGCCAAACCCATTCCTGCAATCTGAAACCGGCACGAATCCGAATCCGATTCAAAATTGGAGATTTTGATCTGCGGTATTTGTTCCGACATTTTTGACAATAAACCATCGTTGACGTAATTCGAAAGATTTTCGAAGTTCGACAGGTAGTTGAAGATTATTTCCCGATTGTTGTTGACTATTTTAACGTCGCTAACATATTTGCTTACTGACATGATTCCTGATTTATTGGTAAAAAAAATCCCCTTTCCGCATAAGGAAAGGGGAAAATATAATGAATATCTAAATTCTTTATTTGCCCCAACTTTCAGGCTGTTCGCGCCATTTATTGAGTTTTTCCACTTCTTCGGGTTTTACATCGCCCGATTGCAGCGCTAAATCGATCAGAACCTGATAGCGACTTAAAGCAGTCAATTCCAGACCGGCATCGGCGAAATTTTTACGGGCATGTGGAAAATTGTAGGTAAAGATTGCAAGCATTCCCAGCACATCGCCACCAAAATTGATAATAGCCTCGGCTGCTTTCAGGCTGCTCACGCCAGTAGAAATAAGGTCTTCAATAATTACAATTTTCTGACCTGCTTTCATGTCACCTTCAATCAGGTTTTCGAGCCCGTGATCTTTTGGTTTTGCACGAACATAGATAAATGGCAAGCCCAATTCCTGTGCTACCAGCATTCCGTGTGCAATTGCTCCGGTGGCCACACCAGCAATCACTTCAACCTGAGGATATTTTTCACGGATAATTTTGCAGAATTGTTCGCAAATAAATGTCCGTTCTTCAGGATAAGACATAATTTTGCGGTTGTCACAATAAATTGGAGCTTTCCAACCTGAAGCCCAGGTAAACGGATTGTTGGGCTGAACTTTTATGGTGTTGATGTGAAGTAGTTTCTTTGTAACTTCGATTTGAATTTGTTCGATCATGATATTTTTGTTTTAACTTTTAACGCCGACAAATGTACAAAGTTTTTTTCAATGAGTCCATCATACAAATCGACTCTGAATTTAAAAAATCATTAAATAATAACATTTCCCGATTGGTTGATACTGAAGGTTATGGTTTTGTAAATCAATTAGTTTATGATATTGAGTCGGTCAGTATCGCAAGTAATTTCTTAATTCTGCATCAGGATATTGATACGGTTTGGAATGAGTTTAAAAGTCATTTTAAATTAATTGGTGCTGCAGGTGGACTGGTTCAGAATGACGAAGGCTCGTTCCTTTTTATTAAACGACTGGGCTTTTGGGATCTTCCCAAGGGAAAAATCGAAAAAAAAGAATCGCCTGAAAATGCTGCCTTACGCGAAGTGGAGGAGGAGTGTGGTTTGTCCGGTATGGAGATCATTCGGCCACTTGATTCAACTTTCCACATTTATCGTTCACCTTATATGACGTTTCCGGAGAATCTGGTTTTAAAAGAAACCCAATGGTTTTTGATGCGCTATTCAGGAAGTGAAATTCCTGTTCCGCAGGTGGAGGAAGACATTGAGGAAGTGCGGTGGGTTGCTGCTTCGGAGTTCGCTGAGGTAATGTCGAATACATACCGAAGTTTGTACGAATTTCTGGAAAAATACCTCAGCGAAAGAAGATAAGCTGGGACGAATGGTATGAAAAAGCATTGTATGTGTTTGGTTTATTGCTTATTCTGAAATTCCTTCATATAATCACTTTTGAAGATTTGCCCCAGTTGGCGATCAAGACCGTCGATTGGGTTGGGTGCCGGTGAGAGGATTAGTTTTCCGTCTTTGCCGATCAGGAACGAATTGGGGAAGGTTTTTACTTTGTATGATTCTGCAATATTGGTGTCAGTGGTTGTGAAAATTCCGGCCCAACTATTCTCATTCTTAAATCCTGAACGATCGGGGATGACATTAATAATAACCAGTTTATCCGGATAATGAGTTGAGATTTGTTTTAAAGCATCAAGATGTTGACGGCAAATGGTGTTTTTCGGATCGGTAAAGTGCAGGTAAATGTACTTGTTCGGATAGTTGGTCAGATTCACTTTTTCCCCTTCTAAATTTTTTAAAATCAATGCCGGAGGTGTCGTTCCGTTGGTCAACCAGGTGAGTTGGGTGCGAATTAATTGCGCTGTTTTTTGTTCGTAAGTACTCCATTCTGCCAATTTAACCTGATCGAGCATTTTCAGGATCGAAGCTTTCGGGAATAATTTGCTGTAATAGGCATCTTTTAGCGACTTCAGTAAAATACAATGCGATAATTCGCGGTTAAAATGCAGATTCTTTTGGAAATATTCGTCCAGTTGAGTCAATGCCGATGTGTTGATGAAGTTTTTGGTTTCGGCGGTTTGCGGATTGTTAGCCAATACGTTAAAATAGTTGGTAAACACCTGATTGAATAAGGTTGCGTAGGCCGCCAATTGATACTGAGGTTTGATTGAACTGAAATATGTTTTCATAAACTCGGCTGATTTACCCTGATTCATTGCAAAATCGAGATTGGCTTTTCGGAACAGTTTATGCGACTCTAGAAAAGGAGATTTTGAGTTCGGAAATTCGCGATCAAGAGTTTTTTTCACTGTGTCGACCAACGATTTGGAGTGATTAAGGTAAATCTGATCAAAATATTTGTTTTCGTTGCTTGCATAGGCCAGCTCAAACTGCTGGATTTGAACATTCAGTTCGTCTTTTGCCGGATTGACTATTCCAAGCCAAACCGGTTCTGATTTCGTAAATGGATTGCGTTTTTGCGATTCGGTTAATGTGCGTTTGGGTGGCAGTAAAATTTCGTAATTCTTTCCGGATTCCAGATAAATCATACCATGATAACCATCGAAATCGGCAAAGCAAAGTGTCGTTTCAGTGAGTTCAAATTCAAGGCTAAATGCACCGTTAGAATTTATCCGGAGAGTACCGAGTTTTACTTTTTCTTCGGAAATAAAATCGCGAAGTGTATTCAGTTCGATAGCATTTTGGGCATATTCAGGAGCTTTACCTGTAATTTTTGTCATGGCCGACCATGCCTTTTCATTCAGGAATAAACACAGAACAATAAGCGTTGAAAAGAGTATTTTGGTAGTCACAATATTCAATCAGATGTTGATTTATTTAACGAAGAACTTCTGAATTTATTCTTCAATTTTGAATTCGGCCATATTTAGTGCGGCTGGTAAAAAGATGCTTGCATCGCCGCCGTGTAGAATTATGTCACGGACAATGGTCGAATTAATTGGCGTGTGCTCGGGCATGGTTAACAGAAAAACCGACTCGATTTGCGGGTGCATCATTTTATTGACCTGTGCAATGGCCCGCTCGAATTCGAAATCGGCAGAAGTGCGCAAACCCCTAAGGATGTATTTGGCATTCACCTTTTTGCAGAAGTCAACTGTCAGTCCTTCATGACATTCAACGGTCACTTTGGGTTCATTTTTGAAAATTTCGTTGATCCATATTTCTCTTTTTTCAACGGAAAAAAAAGACCTTTTATTCGAATTGTTCCCAATCATGATGATGATTTTGTCGAACAAGGGTATGGCACGATTCACAATGCTTTCGTGTCCAACAGTAAATGGATCAAATGATCCCGGAAAGATGGCAATTCGCTGCATGTTTCTGTTTTTATTGAAAATTTAAGTCGTAAATATAGTGCTTAATTTTGCTGCTTAGTATGTGTTAAAACAAAGATCAAAATTAAGGCGCATGTAGCAATCAAAGCACTGATAATAAGTTGGTTTGGCTTACTGCTTTGAAAGAAGGAAGTTTTTTCGATGGTACTCCAGAACTGTATACTGACCAAAACAAGTCCATTGTTAATGGCATGGCCGATGATGCACAAATAAATGTTTCGGGTACGAAGCATCAGGATTCCCAATACAAGTCCAAGAATAAACGTTGCCGGAAACTGCCAGGGATTGAGATGGAAAAGCGCAAACAGAAGCGCTGAAACAAATACTGCCGTGAACTTCGAATAATTCCGCATCAGTCCATGCATAATCACCCCTCTGAAAATCATTTCTTCGATGACCGGAGCCATAATGACTACCTTCAAAATAGCGCCGTAAATTCCGTAGTCACTTTCAAATATTTTATTGAATAATTCCCAGAACCATGCCGGCGGAGGGAGAACTTTATCGAGGGCAATATTTACTTCTCCAATCAGGTTTTGAGCCGACCACAGAAAGAAAAGAATTGGAATCAGTACCAAAATGTTGAACTTTTTTGCCGGGAAAAGCTCCCTGAGCGGCACTCCGGCCCTGCGGTAGGCATAGTAAAAGATGAAAACGTTAGAACCTACACCCAGCAGGATTTTCTTTATCGGATTGGATAAATAATCCGTTCCATTGTAATAGTCGAGCAAGGCCAGCGGAAAATCAACAAGGGTTTGGATGAAGGTGTACAGCACAATCAGATGGATTGCACCAAGTATCGTAGGATAATGTTTATTTTGAAGTTCGTTCACGCTGTTCATAGTTTGAGAAGTCTAATATAGGCTACTTTTCCGGAATAAAAAACTCACACCTGCTAATTCGGACACTCATGTATTAATTTGATTTTTCGTTGCAAAATTCATTTTTTAACTGATCGGCCATCCAATCCGAAAGCAATTCGGAACCTTTGTCGTTTAAATGACTGGCATCCATCCAATTCGAAACATCGCTGAATATCAGTTGAGGTGGAATCAGTACCGGTGCCATGTTTTTATAATGGAATTCGTATTTTGGATTTTTAAGCTTCGATCCATACTCGGGCAGATAAACAAAAATGAATGGTATTTTTTTCGCTTCAACCATGCGGATCATTTTATCCAGATAGGCAAACGGATATTTTACTTTTGTCTCCTCAACGAATTCAATGGTAGCTCGGTTGAGCCTTTTTCCCCAGGCCTTTTCATTTTCGGTCAGTTCGTCCCGGGTCACCATTCGGTCACTGGCGCCATATCCATATAACTCTGAAACTGGTTCCGGATATTTTTCCCGGAATACAAATCGGGCTTTAAAATATTCCAGACGGGCTGACGCTCCATGAAAGAGATCGGCCAAATAATCACGGTTGAATGGTGTGGGCGTCTGCAATAAATCCCGGGTATCGGCCAAATATGGAAAAATATCATGGCTATTCTTTTCTTCGTCTTCATGCACTTCAAACACAACGAGTCCGGGGGATTTTTTATCGATCAGCATTTTCAAAAGGATGTATTCCAGGTTTCTTCCATACCTGCAATATCCAAGATTTGTAACCCGATCGTTTGAGCCAATCAGTTCTTCTATCTTTTTATCCTGAAAGGCGTGTATGGTATGCGACGAACCAATAAATGCAATGTCGATAGGCGTTGGGTTGTGATTGATACGATCGTAAATCCATGCTCCGTGATTGTAACAATCATTCTCAATGTAGTGGTAAGCGAATTCTCCTGAATAAGGTGCCAGATACAGTCCAATTAACGGGATTGTCAGAAGACTAAAAAACAGGGCTATTTTAAGGAGAATTGACTTCATCGGTTAAAATTGAAAATAGATAAATTGTGGTGCGGCATTTAAAACGCCGAAAATCAGAATTGCAAATGTTAGTACCAAATAAACCGTCCATCTGAAGAAAGTTCTACGCTTAACAATCAAGCTGTTAAAATTATCCTGATGAATCAGTGTTTCAAGGATTATAAATAACGGAAAGCTTGCCAGAATTGAAATGGTAAACGTTCTGAATTCGTTATTTCCGGAGTAAAGCTGAAACAATTGTGGTAGAAAATCGAAATTCAGGCTTTTGAAACTTGAGATAATTTGCAAACTCTGTTCAATGGTATTGGCACGGAAGAACACCCAGGTCAGATTCACAATCACAAATGTAAGGATGAGACCGATCCATGATAAGTTTTTGGGTATGGGCACAAACTTCGAAATATAGTGTTCGCAAACTAAGAATAAACCATGCAGAAACCCCCAGACAACAAAGGTTAGCGAGGCTCCATGCCATAATCCGGATATGGTAAAGGTGAGCAGAATATTGGATACCCACCGGCTTTGTGAAACCTGATTTCCACCCAGCGGAATGTACACGTAATCGCGAAACCATGTGGACAATGAGATGTGCCAGCGCCGCCAGAAATCCCTGAAACTTCGGGCCAGATAAGGCGTTTTGAAGTTTTGCATCAGGTCGAAACCCAACAGTCTGGCCGAACCGATGGCAATGTCGGAATAACCTGAGAAGTCGCAATAAATCTGAAATCCAAACATGAAGGTGGCTATCAATAAAATCGTTCCACTATATTTCTCCGGAGAATCGTAAATGTGATTCACAAAATAGGCCAACCGGTCGGCGATGACCATTTTTTTAAACAAACCATAAAGAATAAACCTAAATCCTGAAACCAGATGATCGCGTCTGAAGGTTCTCGCTTTCAGGAATTGAGGCAACAAGTCGGATGCCCTTTCGATGGGACCAGCCACCAGCTGCGGAAAGAATGAAACAAATGTCATGAATGACACGAAATCGTTGGTAGGTTTTAGTTTATCGCGATAAATATCAATTGAATAACTTAGCGACTGAAAGGTGTAAAAACTGATACCAACAGGTAGGATGATATGCAGGGTTCTGAGGTTTGGCTGAAAGCCGAATTGAACGATTAATTCGGAAAAAGAGTCCACGAAAAAGTTGTAGTACTTGAAAAATCCCAACATTCCGAGATTTAACACCATGCACAAGGCAAGTAAAATCCGCTTTTTCTGCTTGTCCGATTGTTTGAAAATAGCTCTTCCCAGAAAAAAATCGACTGAAGAACTGATGAAAATGAGAATCAAAAAGCGAACATCCCACCATCCGTAGAAGCAATAACTTGCTGCGAATAACATGATGTTTTGCAATCTGAAGTTCTTTTTCAGAACCGACCAGTAGATCGAAAATACCAGTATAATGTAGAAAAAGTACGTGATAGAGTTGAAAAGCATTGAATAGCTGGATGTTGTTCGAGCGAAAATAAAGTATTTGTTTCGTTCAATATTAAAAAGTACCCGGAATAATTTTAAACAATATGGTGTTGAAATTTAATTAAAAAACTTCTCAAACTATTTGATTTTCTAAAATAAATGTACTTATTTTGCGGACTGTTTGAAAAATGTGTGATTCTGATTAAAAAATAAGACAATGTCAAGAGTTTGTCAAGTAACCGGAAAAAAAGTAATGGTGGGAAATAACGTTTCCCATTCAAAACGTAGAACAAAACGGAAGTTTCTTCCTAACCTGTTCAAAAAGAAGTTCTATCTTCCAGAAGAAGATCGTTGGATTTCGTTAACTGTTTCAGCTAACGGCATTCGTACCATCAACAAAAACGGATTGAACGCCGCATTGAAAAGTGCAAAAGAACAAGGTTTTTTATCAACTATTTAATGCTTTAAGAGATGGCTAAGAAAGGTAATAGAATTCAGGTAATCATGGAATGTACCGAACAAAAGACAAGTGGGGTTCCCGGAACTTCGAGGTACATCACCACCAAAAACAGGAAGAATACTCCTGAACGTTTGGAAAAAAAGAAATACAACTCTAACTTAAAGCGAGTTACTGTACACCGCGAAATTAAATAACAAATAGTATGGCAAAGAAAGTAGTTGC
>JBBQMW010000003.1:0-63880 GCA_038329265.1 Bacteroidales bacterium
CATTAAAGTTTTGTGTCTTTTTGGAGAAAGGGAAAATACGACTATATTTGCAACGCTGTTTTCAAAAGCACTAAACAGTATGTTCAAACCAAAATATTGCGAGAATAGCTCAGTTGGTAGAGCACGACCTTGCCAAGGTCGGGGTCGCGAGTTCGAGTCTCGTTTCTCGCTCATATTAAGGATGCCCGGATGGTGGAATCGGTAGACACGCAGGACTTAAAATCCTGTGGCCATTGGCTGTGCGGGTTCAAGTCCCGCTCCGGGTACTTAAGAATAATTAGTTCAATACATTTATTGCGAGAATAGCTCAGTTGGTAGAGCACGACCTTGCCAAGGTCGGGGTCGCGAGTTCGAGTCTCGTTTCTCGCTCATAAAAAAAAGCACTTCCTGAATCAGAGTGCTTTTTTTTATCAAATAGTGAGGAAAATTCCAATCACTTATTTTTTAAATGGCCGATCTAGTCCGGTAATTTTTTTGATATCATTCAGCTTATTTAAGGCTTCAAGCGGGGTCAGCTGATTGATGTCTAGATTCTTGATCTCGTCCCGGATTTGTTTCAGCACCGGATCGTCCAACTGGAAAATGCTCATCTGGTAACCTTCCCGTTTCTCGGCCATGCCTTCCAGTGGCTTCGAAAGCCCATCTTTTCGGTGGGTGTCTTCCAATTGAAGTAGAATTTCATCAGCACGACGAACCACCGAAGGCGGCATTCCGGCCATACGCGCCACATGAATCCCAAAACTATGGTTGCTTCCACCAGAAACCAGCTTCCGGAGGAAAATAACTTTATTGCCTAATTCTTTGACCGACACATTGAAATTTTTCACACGTCCAAATGATTTTTCCATCTCATTCAGCTCGTGATAATGGGTGGCAAACATGGTTTTTGCCCTCGCTTTCGGATGCTCATGAATGTACTCAACAATTGACCAGGCAATAGAAATACCGTCATAGGTCGATGTTCCGCGGCCAAGTTCATCGAGCAAAATCAGGCTTCTGTCCGAAATGTTGTTCAGGATACTCGCCGCTTCATTCATCTCGACCATAAACGTTGATTCGCCCAGCGAAATATTGTCGGACGCCCCTACCCTCGTGAATATTTTATCGACAAACCCGATCTGCGCAGCTTCAGCCGGAACAAAACTTCCGATTTGGGCCATCAGAACTATCAAAGCCGTTTGGCGCAACAATGCCGATTTTCCGGCCATGTTCGGCCCGGTAATGATGATCACCTGCTGATCGTTCTGATTCAATATCACATCGTTCGAGATATACGATTCGCCCAATGGCAACTGATGTTCGATCACCGGATGACGGCCTCCTTTTATGATGATGTCTTTCGAATCGTTGATTTCGGGACGCAAATATTTGTATTCGATAGCCGTTGATGCGAAAGACAACAGGCAATCCAACTGCCCGACAATGGCGGCATTTAATTGTATAGCCTGAATATATTCGGCCAAAGCAACCACCAATTCATTAAACAGTCGAACTTCTATCGCCAGAATTTTTTCTTCGGCACCCAGAATTTTCGATTCGTATTCTTTCAGTTCTTCGGTAATGTAGCGTTCGGCACCAACCAGCGTTTGCTTGCGAATCCATTCCTGCGGAACTTTATCTTTATGTGTGTTCCTGACTTCAATGTAATAGCCAAACACATTATTAAACGCAATTTTCAGGCTCGAAATCCCGGTTCGTTCAGCTTCGCGTTCCTGCATCCGGGCCAGGTAATCTTTTCCGGAGAAAGCCAATTCGCGTAACTCATCCAATTCAGGAGAAACGCCTGAAGCAATCACATGACCCTTGTGCACCAAGGTGGGCGGATCGGGATGAATTTCATTATCAATGCGGGTGCGGATTGATTCGCAAGGATTGAGTTGCTCGGCAAACCGTTTCAGATTCGGGCTGTCGGTTTGGCTGCAAATCTCTTTAATTGGAGCAATGGCCTGAAGTGCGTGTTTCAACTGAACTACTTCGCGGGGATTGATTCGAACGACGGCCACTTTGGAAATGATGCGTTCCAAATCGCCCACCTGACGAATGTGTTCTTCAAGATTTTCTTTCAGGATTTCATCTTTCACCAAAAATTCGACCACGTTGAGGCGGTTATTGATTGCAGCAATTTCCTTCAGTGGCAAAGCAATCCAACGTTTCAGCAAACGGGCGCCCATCGGCGAAATGGTTTTATCAATGACCTGAACCAAAGTTTTGGCTCCTTCGTTAATCGAGTTGAAAAGTTCGAGGTTTCGGATCGTGAAACGGTCGAGCCACACGTATTTATCTTCTTCGATGCGCGAAAGGTTGACGATATGCCTGGTTTGATGATGTTGAGTCAAATCAAGATAATGCAGTATTGCTCCGGAAGCAATTATACCGTAGTTTAATTCGTGAACACCAAATCCTTTCAACGATTTGGTTTCAAAATGCCGCATCAGCCGGTCGTTCGAAGCATCTTCGGTGTAAACCCAGTCGTCCTGCGAAAAAGTGTAATATTTTCCACCAAACAAGGATGTAAAATCGGCAGCTTTCCCTTTTTGAAACAGAACTTCTTTTGGCTGAAAAGAGCTGAGCAATTTATCGATGTACTCAAATGAACCTTCTGCGGTTAAAAATTCACCGGTTGAGATATCCAGAAAGGCAATTCCAGCCATCTTTTTGTCGAAATGCACCGATGCCAGAAAATTGTTTTCGCGGTGCTCCAGGATGTTATCGTTGTACGAAACCCCAGGAGTTACCAACTCCGTGATTCCACGTTTGACGATGTTTTTGGTCAGCTTCGGATCTTCCAACTGTTCGCAAATGGCCACGCGCGCCCCCGATCGAACCAACTTTGGCAAATAAGTATCGAGTGCATGGTAAGGAAATCCGGCCAATTCAACATAGCTGGCCGATCCGTTGGCACGGCGGGTAAGCGTGATTCCCAGAATTCCGGAGGCACGAATGGCATCTTCGCCAAAAGTTTCATAAAAATCGCCCACCCTGAACAACAAAATGGCATCAGGATGCTTTGCTTTGACGGCATAATACTGCTTCATCAAAGGTGTTTCAACATATTTGGGAGTCGTACTCAATGGTCAGAATTTTTTAGATGCACAAAGATAAGTTTTAAAGGCATGAATAAAACACAGAAAAAATATTTTGAAAAACGGAATTGAATAGAGACTTGAATAGTTTTAGTCACGAAAAACAAGCGGAATGATGTGGCAATACAAATATGCACCAACTGCCGCAATTATGGGATATATGTGGAAATGTAAGGAGCAGTATCCTTTTTCCATGCAAAATCACTATTTTTACATCAACTTAATATGGATTCGATATGAATACAATAGACCTTAATAATCGAAAATATACCCTAATTGAAGAAATTATGCATATAGATAGTGATGCGATTCTCGAAAAGATAGAAGAACTTATCCAGAAGGAAAACCAGTATAAAAAAAGTCCATTGTCTTATACTATTGAAGAGCTGAAACAAGAGGTTGCGGAGGCTGAAAAAGAGACTGGCTTGTATACCCAGGACGAAGCAAAAGCAATGTCGTGGAAAAAATAAGTGTATTTTGGAAGCCAAGAGCAATTTCGCATCTAAAAAAGCAGGCAGAATGGTATGCCGAAAACATGGGAACTGCTGCCGCTGAAAAATTTTGGAATGGAATGATTGCTGCTGGTGATTTGCATAGCACCAATCCCCATTTAGGTAAAATTGAACCTTTGCTAAATGATTCTTTGCAAAGTTACCGATCCTTGGTGCAGCACAAAGATTACAAAATCATCTATTTTATTGAAGATGAAGTTCATGTCCAAATCGTTTCAATATGGCATTGCCCCAAAAGCACATTTTTATTGTAACTATAAAAACGGTAGAATTACAAATCCAAAGTCATCTCAGATTCGCTCTCCATTTTCTTAACCCTTGATTTCTAAAAAATCCACAAAGTTTCAGGAAAATCGCCTTCGCAATTACAGCTGACATTCGCTAATATCAAATTCAATAAAAAAATCAATATCTTGTTCCCCGTTTTCAAATGGTATTTTATGGAAAAGAAAAACGGACAAGCAATTACGATTCAGGAAGTCAATTCCAAATCAGACCTGCGTAAATTCATTCATCTGCCTGCCGTAATTCATAAAAACCATTCCAACTGGGTTCCCCCGATTTACATGGATGAATGGGAATTTTTCAATCCTGCAAAAAATAAATCATTCCAATCGTGCGACACCATTCTGTTGCTTGCCCACAAAGGAGAAGAAGTTGTTGGCCGGATTATGGGAATCGTCCATCGGAAATACAATGCTTATCACAATGCAAAAGATGCACGATTTGCATTTATGGAAACTTGTAACGACGATGAAGTAGCCACGACCCTGCTTCGCTTTGTTGAAAATTGGGGCAGAGAAAAGGGAATGGAAAAACTGATCGGGCCGCTTGCATTTTCAGATAAAGATCCGCAAGGTTTCCTGATCGACGGATTTGAAGCACCGCATGTTATTGCTTCTAATTGCAATTTTCCATACCAGGTTGAGTTACTTGAGAAAAATATGTATGTCAGGGAAATGGATCTGGTTGTTTATCAGATACCGGTCCCCAACCCGATTCCTGAATTTTATATCCGGATTCAGGAACGTGCCATGCGGAATAATAAAAACCTGCGGGTACTCGAATTTACTTCCAGAACAAAAGTCAAACCATACATTCACCCTGTACTCCACCTGCTGAACGCCACTTTTACCGAAATTTTCGGCTTTGTGCCGTTTACCGAAGCCGAAATGGACGATTTTGCCAACCGCTATCTTTTCCTGATCAATCCACGTTTTATCAAGATTGTGGTGAACGAGAAGGATGAAGTAATTGCTTTTGTAATCGGGATGGGGCACATCGGTGAAGGAATTCAGAAATCAAGAGGAAAGTTATTTCCATTAGGAATTTTTCAGATTCTTAGGTCTGCAAAAAAATCGAAACAGCTAAACCTGCTTCTTGGAGGAATTCATCCTGCTTACCGTGGAAAGGGCGTGGATGCAATGATGGGCGTCAAGATGTTTCAATCGGCTATTGCCCTAGGAAAGACGCACCTCGATTCGCACCTCGAACTCGAAGAAAATAAAATGGTAAGGGGCGAAATGGAACACATGGGAGGCCGAATTTACAAGCGTTTTCGGATATATGGCAAGTCTTTAAAATAGTCAAGAGTCGGGAGCCCAAAGTCAGGAACAAGCATGCACGGATACATTTTCTTTTTCCTCGTTTCTTATTCCTAATTCCTACATTCAGCGATTCTTCACTAAGAAATACTATTTTTGCCTCTTCAATCCTAATTGTTTAGCAAGTTTCACAGTGGCAGATATTATCCAATTACTACCCGACTCAGTTGCCAATCAGATTGCGGCAGGAGAGGTTATTCAGCGACCGGCTTCCGTGGTGAAAGAACTGGTTGAAAATGCCATTGATGCGGGTGCAACTCAAATCAAAGTAAACATCAAAGATGCCGGGCGTACATTGATCCAGATCATCGACAATGGATGCGGAATGTCGGATACCGATGCCCGGATGGCTTTTGAACGGCACGCAACTTCGAAGATTAAAACAGCCAACGATATTTTTGCCATCCGAACCATGGGATTCCGTGGAGAAGCGCTGGCCTCGATCGCCGCCATTGCCGAAGTGGAGCTGCGCACCAAAGAACACGACAAGGATCTGGGGGTTTACATTCACCTTGCCGGATCAGCTATGATCAGACAGGAAGCAGTTAGCTGCGACAATGGCACCAATTTCCAGATCAAAAACCTGTTTTTCAATGTTCCGGCCCGACGTAAATTTTTGAAGTCGAATCCGGCAGAACTGAAACACATCATTAACGAAATACAGCGGATTGCATTGGCTAATCCCGACATTTCCATCTCGTTGCATCATAACGGCTCCGCAATTTACGAACTATCTTCAACCAATAAGCGGGTCAGGATCGTTTCTATGTTTGGGAAAAACATCAACCAAAACCTCATTCCGCTTGATACCGACACTTCTGTCGTTAAAATCTCCGGATTTATTGGTCAGCCCAAACATGCTAAAAAGATGTTTGGTGAGCAATTCTTCTTTGTCAACAAACGGTATATGAAACATCCGTTTTTCCACAAAGCCATTATGCAATGTTACGAGAAGATCCTTCCGCCAGCATCATTCCCTTCCTATTTTATCTATTTCGAAATTAATCCGGCAGAAATTGATGTGAACATTCACCCGACCAAAACAGAGGTTAAGTTCGAGAACGAATCGGCGATCTGGCAAATTCTACAGGCCTCGGTTCGCGAAGCATTGGGCAAATTTAACATTGTACCATCCATCGATTTTGATCAGGCCGGAAGTGTCGATATTCCCATGCCATTGCGCGATTTTAGCGATGTCAGTATGCCTGAAATTAAGATCAATCCAAGCTATAATCCTTTCGATGCGCCAACTCCTTCCAGAAATTACTTCGGAACAGGAAGCAGTTTCTCATCCAAACCGGTTGAACGACCCAATGCTGCCAACTGGCAATCGTTGTACAAAGGACTTGAACCAAATTTTGATTCAAGTCCTGAAAAACAAGAAGACGAGCCGATTCAATTCAGGATAGAAGAACAGCAAACAACAAAAAGTTCGGTTCAGTTTAAAAACAAATACATCCTGACGCCTGTTAAATCGGGATTGATGGTCATTGACCAAAAAAGGGCACACGAACGTATTTTATTCGAACGGCTGATGCAGGTACTCGAAAATCATGAGGTGGCAAGTCAGCAGCAATTGTTTCCCGAAACCTTTGAGCTGAACGCATCAGATGCGACTTTGCTAACCAGCATTTTGCCTGATTTGCACGCTTTGGGTTTCGACATTCGCGATTTTGGGAAGAATAGTTTCATTGTGAACGGAACGCCGGGAGTTTTAAATACCTCGTCACCTATCGAAATTATTGAAAGTTTACTCGAAGAATATAAGAATTCACCTGTCAACCTTCAGGAAAAAGCCCGCGAAACGGTTGCCATTTCGCTGGCCCAAGCATCGGCAATTCCTTACGGACAGGCTCTTAAATCGAACGAAATCAGCGAACTGATTGACAACTTATTTGCCTGTCAAACGCCGAATTTCACACCCAAAGGAAAAAAAATACTTTCGATTATGCCATTGGACGATTTTGAAAAACTATTGAAATGACATTTTAAACAAAAATTTAACACAAACAATAATGCAAAATTTCAGACCCAGTATAAATACGATTCCGCCGGTAGTTAAAAACCTGATCATCATCAATGCCATCATGCTGTTTGTCACCTATGTGATGGGGATGAAAGGCATTGATCTGTATAAAATTTTAGGATTACACTACTATGCGTCGCCCGATTTCAGACCCTATCAGCTGGTCACGCATTTATTTATGCACGGCGACATCTGGCATTTGGTGTTCAACATGTTCTCACTCTGGATGTTTGGCCGAGTACTTGAAAGTGTTTGGGGACCAAAACGCTTTTTCATTTATTATTTTGTGACCGGACTGGGAGCTGCATTCCTCCATACTTTTGTCAATTTTTTAGAATTCCAGTATATTGCAAGCAAGATGAGCCCTGAAGATGTTCAAATGGTTCTTTCTCAAGGAACTGAAATCTTTCAGCAAGGGAAAAATTTCTCGGATGTGGCTGCCGGAAAACTAAATATGATACTGAATATTCCAACAGTAGGCGCTTCGGGTGCAGTATTCGGAATTCTGCTTGGTTTCGGAATGCTATTCCCAAATACCGAACTCATGTTGTTGTTCCCGCCCATTCCGATTAAAGCCAAGTATTTTGTGTTGGGTTACGGCGCCATCGAACTTTTCAGTGGAATTACCGGTAGTGGTAGCAATATTGCCCATTTTGCCCATCTTGGCGGTATGCTCTTTGGCTTCATTATGATCAAATACTGGAACCGAAATACCAAACATTTCTTTTAATGAATCTTCTGGACGAAATAAAAGAATCATTCAAAGAAGGTTCGGCTTTAACCCGCCTGATTTACATCAATTTAGTGCTTTTTCTGCTGATCAGGATCGCCAATGTCTTTTATTTTTTATCGGGGGCTGAATTTCCATTTCTCGACTGGCTGGCGCTTCCGGCGGATTTCGGGATGCTGGCAACCCGACCGTGGACACTGATTACCTACATGTTTCTTCATTTTGATTTTCTCCATATCCTTTTCAACCTTTTGTGGTTATATTGGATGGGACAGATATTTCTCGAATACTTTGATCAAGGGAAACTGGTTACCATTTATGTGCTGGGAGGTATTTCCGGAGGATTGTTTTATGTGGCCGGATACAATTCATTCCCCGTATTTTCGCAGATTGTTGTTGATTCAAGGCTTTTGGGAGCATCGGCATCGGTCATCGCCATTGTTACCGCATTGGCCGTGCACGCGCCAAATCACACGTTGCACCTGATGTTTATCGGACCGGTGAAAATGAAATACATTGCGCTGTTCTCGGTTCTAATGTATATCATTGGCATTTCGTCGACCAATGCCGGAGGTAATCTGGCTCATCTTGGAGGAGCATTCTGGGGAGTCATGTTTATCCTTTTGCTTCGTAAAGGATTTGACCCAGGAAGAAGAATAAATCGGATGTTTTCAGGATTAAAAATGTCTTTCGCCCAAAAGCCGAAAGTAAAAATGAGCTACCGTAAACCACCTACCGACGACATTTCGTACAACCGCGTAAAGAATCAGGATAAAACCCGCATGAACGAAATTCTCGAAAAAATCAGCAAATCAGGCTACGACTCGCTTTCGAAAGAAGAAAAGGAAATTCTATTCCGGATGGGGAACGATTAAGCTCCGAAAATAGAAAAAAGTCATTGGTCATTAGGAAAACATCATGTTCTTCATTTTTAAATGACTAATTGCTTTTTCCTTTTCGTTAACAGTAATCGGACAAAGTAACTATTTCGCTTTTGGGGGTTTTGATTCAACTTTTCTTCCTGATTGTTTAACGGCCTCGTTAATACTGGCATTCAACTCAAAGCCTATCAGTAAAATCACCGAAAGAATATACATTAAAAGCATAATTACCAGCAAGGTACCAATCGATCCATACAATTTGTTGTACTGTCCGAAATTATTGATATAATACGAAAAACCAACAAAGGTAATGATACTCAAACCTGTTGACAGTGTGCCTCCAGCTGAAATAAAACGCCATTTGGTCTTTTTCGCCGGAGCCAGATAATAGAGAAACGAATTGGCAACAAAAAACAGAAAGATAATCACAAACCATTTGCCAACCGTGAGGACGTAAAAAGTAAAATGATCTTTGAGATATCCATTGTTGACCAGATAATTGATTACATGTTGTCCGGAGGTAATCAGAGCAATGGCCATCGTAACCAAAACCGACAGTATTGCCACTAAAAGCAAAGCAATAATCCGCTGATCAAACCAGGTTCTGCGTTCAAAGCTGTGCAATGAAGCATCAAAAGCAGTCATCATCGAGGCAAATCCATTGGTAAAGAAAATGAGCGCCATGAAAAAACCGAGCGAAAGCAGGTCGCCACGCTGATGGGTCAAAATATCCTGAACAGTTCCCTCAATAGCCATAAAAGCTTCAGCCGGAACCATATCTTTTATAAGAAGGAATAATTCATTCTGAAAATTGTCAATCGGGATATACGGAATCAGGGTGAAAAGAAAAATGATTGCAGGGAAAAGAGCGATAAAGAAACTGTATGCAATCGCTGAGGCCCTTGTAGATAGAGCTCCATCGACGATGCTGCGCCAGAAAAATACCATCACATCATAAATCGGCATACTATCAAACCCCGGGAAGGTGAATTTCTTTGCTTTATCCAGAATACTTTCCCATAAGCGATTCAATCTTTTTGCTCGTATAGCTAACATTAACCCTGCTTTTCGATTCTTAACTGATGAATATAGGAGTTGCTATCTTTATTTTTCAGGAGAAAATACACTCTGAAAGTGCCAGTATTTGTAGTCAGGCTTCCAATGGCATAGCGGGCGCCGTCTTTTCCACCCTGATGGATAATACTGAATTGTTTAGGCTTGTTGGCTTTAAAAAACTCGGCTACAATTTGTTGCGCCTGCGATTTGCTGTACACATCGTCGTGTGTCTCCACAACCAATTCCACATTCGCGTTGAAATAGGCAGCTAAACCAGCGGCGTTACCGCTCTGTATACTGCCAACAATCTCGTCAGGAATCTGAGCAAACGATAGGGAAGTCAAAACAAAAAAACCAAACAAAAAAGATATGAGTTTCAATCTACTATTTTTCATTTTTAACCATTTTCGTTCAAAATACTTTAGCGTGAATCATTGACAAAAATCGTGCAACTTTTATTTAAACAAATACCTTTGTAAAGGTAACAAATTTCACATACCCGAATAATGAAAATTTGCCTTCTGGTAATCGGAAAGACCGATGATGCATATCTACAAAAAGGAATCGAAATCTATATCAAACGAATTCCTCATTACATTTCATTCGAAATGAAGGTAATACCCGATCTTAAAAATTCGAAAAACCTAAGTGAAGAACAACAAAAAGAGAAAGAAGGAGAACTGATTTTACAACAGATTAGTCCCTCGGACGATATTTTTTTGCTCGACGAAACGGGTGTTGAAGCATCGTCGGTAGACTTTGCACGGTTTTTGGAGAAAAAAATGGGCTCAGGAATTAAGCGAATTGTTTTTGTTATTGGCGGCCCGTATGGTTTCTCCGGAAACGTTTATTCGCGGGCAATCGGAAAGGTTAGTCTTTCGAAAATGACATTTTCGCATCAGATGGTCCGACTGATTTTTGTGGAACAGCTTTACCGGGCAATGACGATTCTGAAAGGAGAACCCTATCACCATCAATAATATCAGGAAAAAGGAAAAGTAAAAAAGGGAAACAAATAAAATGGTTATCTTGTAGCATGAAGGAATTCAGAAAGTACATACTCGTCCTCCTTTCCGTCGTATTTTTTATGATGGCCATTTTTCAGGAACACCGAACCCTGAATCATCAGCCTGAAGTGAAACTCATTCAGACTTTCCGGGAAACTTTGCTCTTGCAGGAATCGAAACTGGCAAATTATCTGAATGATGCCGAAAAACAACTAACAAATAATATCAAGTCGGAGAATTACCTATCAGCTTTTTCCGGAATAAATGCGTTGCTCGAAAATGAAGGTCTTGGGTTGATCATTTTTAAGGATCAGAAAATGGTATTTTGGTCGAATAACCAATTTGCTTTTTCAAATTTATCGAACATTTTATTGAGTCGCGACCGACTTTTAATTTTACCAAACGGTATCTATTCGGTTCAGCGAAGGTTAGTCGGACCAAACGAACTTGTTGGATTGGTTCATATTAAAAATAATTACACCTACGAGAACCAATTTCTCACGAACAAATTTGTGGCTCCGTTTGACCTTCCTTCCGGCTTTAAAATTATTTCAGGAAAGGATAAAATTGCGCAGGAGATCCGCGACCAGAAGAATGAATATCTTTTTTCGGTATTACCTGCCGGTGCAAGTTTAATCCTCGAATCGCAACTTTACTTCCCTGCACTGCTTTATTTGCTCGGATTTTTGTTTTTGCTCATGGCACTTTACCGAAAGAGTAAGCAGTACCGAGGCGAAAGCTTTATACTCAAAATGACGGGTGCTGGGATGATTTTGTGCGTTATCTACCTGATTCACATCTCGTTCAGTATACCTGAAATCCTGCACCATTTCCCTGTATTTACAGCCAAATATTATGCTGTTTCGAAGTGGCTGCCTTCATTTGGTGATTTCCTCCTGATTGTTGTGCTATTTTTCTTTTGGAGTCTGGTATTTGTCCGTGAGTTTTCACAAGAGAAACAACTAAAAAAAACGTTGATTTTCCCGGCATACCTCTTTGTTCTGGCATTGTATCAGGCCGTTGGTTTTACGATTGGAAACCTGATCAGGAATAGCAACATCAATTACAAACTGAACCAGATTACCGACATCGATCAATTCAGTATCAGCAGTTATCTGGCCATTGCCATGCTTCTGTTTTCTGTTTTCATCATCCATCTGAAGATCATCCAGCGAACCGAACATCTGATTCGTGAAGGACTTTTTTTTAGGTTCCATCTGATTCTGGTCGGAGTTCTGGTTGCACTCAGTTATTTCTTCCCTTGCACTGCGATCTTTATCCTGACTCTGTTTTTCACTGTGAATCTGCTGCAATGCCGCATCCGAAAAATGCAAATCTCGCCTTATTCAATTTCGTATTCAATATTGTTTATTTCCCTTTTTTCCGTGATGAGTTTGCTGATTGTTTACCAGCAGATTACCAAGCGTGAAATTGAAGTGCAAAAACTTCTGGCCATTAATTTAAGTTCGGAACAAGATCCTGCTGCAGAAGTTTTTCTGAGCAAAATGCAGATTCAGTTTAGCACCGATTCCATTATTCCTACTTTGCTTACGCCACCATACAAACAACTCGAAAATCACCTGACGATCAATTACTTCAGCGGGTATTTCAGGAAATACGACATTCAATATTATTTTTGTGCAGAAAGCGATAGCGTATTGGTTCAACCTGAAAATGTGTTTGAACCATGTTTTCCGTTCTTCGGTAAAATGATCGCTCAATCAGGAATATTGGTTCCGGGAACTAATTTTCATTTCATGAATAACATGAACGGACGGGTCTCCTACCTCGGAAAATTAGATTATCCGCTGGCGGGTAATGCGAATGGTTTTTCAATATTCATTGAGATAAATTCGAAAATTGCCTCCGAAGGAATCGGATTTCCTGAACTGCTTCTTGATAAGTCGTTAATCAGACCATTCCGATATAAATACCTCTCCTATGCCAAATATTTCGAAGACGAACTGGTTAGCCGTTCAGGAGACTATGACTACAACTATTATCTGAAATCATATCAACTTGCCGGACCGAAAACAGAATTTCAATTTATTCACCTGAATGGGTATGATCATTTGTTATATACGTTTGATGATAAAAACCACATCATTGTGAGTAACCAGTCGCTAACCTTCATCGACTATATTATTTCCTTTCCTTACATTTTTGTTTTCTATTTTGTATTTGTTCTGATCATTATACTTATTGGCAATTCTAATTTTCGCAAGCTCATTATCCCCAAAGACCTCCGTTTCAGGATTCAGATATCAATTATTTCGGTAGTGCTCGGCTCTCTTCTTCTGGTCGCATCCGGAACCATATACTACAACATTGAGCAATACCGCAAACGCCATCAGAATGACCTGCGCGAAAAGATTAAATCAATTTCTGAAGAAATTAAAAACAGGATGTTGTATGTAAATACAATCACACCAGATTTGCAACAATGGCTATACGGCGAATTGTATAAATTATCGAACACCTTCAGAACCGACATTAATATTTATGATATCAAAGGCGAACTTATCGCCACTTCGCGACCTGAAATCTTCGCCAAAGGTGTAGCTACCCAACGAATGAATTCAACCGCTTTTTACGAGTTATCGGAACATTACCAGTTGAATTATTTCCAACCCGAAAAAATTGGGAATCTATCATACCTGTCTGCTTACGAGCCCATTATAAACGCCAGCGGAGACTATTTGGGCTACCTGAATCTGCCCTATTTTACCCGCGAAGACGATCTGAAGCAAGGTATTTCAACTTTTATTGTTGCCTTCATAAACCTGTACCTGATACTTTTTCTGGCAAGTGTTATTGTTGCGGTTTTTTTATCGAACCGAATAACGCAACCGTTAAGTATTATCCGCGAAAAACTGAAAGGAATTCAATTGGGTAAAAGAAACGAACCAATCAATTATCAGGCAAAAGACGAAATTGGAGCATTGGTCCAGGAATACAATCACAAAGTGGAAGAACTGGCTGAAAGTGCCGAACTGCTTGCCCGATCAGAACGCGAATCGGCCTGGAGGGAAATGGCCAAACAGGTTGCTCACGAGATTAAAAACCCGCTCACCCCAATGAAGTTGAATATTCAGTATTTACAACGAGCCAAAGAAGATGGGAACGAACAATACAACGATTTTTTCGATCGGGTCACAAAAAATCTGATTGAGCAGATTGATACGCTTTCAGGAATTGCCACCGAGTTCTCGAACTTTGCACAAATACCAAAAGCTAAAAATGAGGTTTTCAACCTGATCGATGTGCTTAAAAATGTATGTTCGCTGTTTGAACCTAACCAAAATCTTCATATCAAACTGGAATTGAATCAGCTTTCGGATGTTTTGATATTTGCTGATAAAGAGCAACTCTCACGCGCATTTTTGAATCTGACCAAAAACGGAATCCAATCAATTCCTTCTGACCAAAAGGGGCATATCAACATACAGGTAAAAAAGGAAGGCAATTTTGCTGCTATTGCATTCAGCGACGATGGAATTGGTATCAGTGAAGAAGCTCAGCAACATCTTTTTGAACCCAACTTTACAACAAAAACAAGTGGGATGGGATTGGGTCTATCCATAGTACATAATATTATAAAAACCGCCGGAGGAACTATTGGGTACGAAACTTCGGAGAGCACAGGCACAACCTTTTTTGTACAAATCCCACTTTACGAAATAGCAGGCTGATCAATCAATTTGGAAGTATTTACCGGTAAAATCAATATACTTGTCGAAATATGAAGTTCGTTATCTCAACATTCCATAAATTTGCTCAACATTATTTTATTGAAAAAACTCAAAAAAATTTAATTCATGCAATCACACGAAATTGATTACGAAATTGTGGGCAACGACATTCAATTGGTAAAAATTGAACTCGACCCGGGTGAAACCGTCATAGCCGAAGCCGGAGCCATGCTGTATATGGAAGACGGCATCAGTTTTGAATCGAAAATGGGCGACGGATCAAATCCCCGTGCCGGTTTCTTCGACAAAGTATTGTCAGCAGGATCACGCCTGATTACCGGCGAATCACTGTTTATTACCCATTTCACCAATCAGGGTTGGGGCAAAAAACATGTTGCATTTTCGGCTCCGTATCCCGGAACGATTATCCCGATAAGCTTACCTGATTTCCACGGAACATTAATCGTGCAGAAAGATGCATTCCTATGTGCTGCTTTGGGTACAAAAATTTCGATGCGGTTTAACCGTAAACTGGGTGCCGGATTTTTTGGAGGTGAAGGTTTTATCCTTCAGCAATTACAAGGGGATGGCAAAGCGTTTATCCATGCCGGAGGAACGATTATCGAACGCCAGTTGAACAACGAAGTACTCCGGGTTGATACCGGATGTGTGGTTGCCTTCGAAGAATCAATCGATTTCGACATTCAACAGGCAGGCGGACTCCGTTCTATGGTATTTGGTGGTGAAGGATTATTTTTGGCTACCCTCAGAGGCACCGGAAGAATCTGGCTCCAGTCGATGCCAATCCGCAAACTGGTTGCTCAGCTAAGTTCACACGGACCAAACAGCCGGAAAGAAGCAAGCGGAGGCTTGCTGAATAAAATTTTCGAATAGCAAAATCAAAAAAGATGGCAAAAAAGAAAGTGGGCAAAGTTATACAGATGCTGAGCCCCGAAAATTACATCCGGAAAAAGGCGCGAAGTCTGCCGGTATACGAATGTTTGGTGAATACTGAATGGAAAGAACAAGGTGTTGCCCATGTTGTAGTAGCCCGCAAACACACCAACGGAAACATTACTTTTTGCATGTATTTGGTTGATTTGTTTTGTTTGGGCATTAAAAATACTCAATACCTGTTTAATATTCCTGAATCGGAATATCAGGATAAAAAAGAGGAGTTGGCACACATTGAATTTGAATCGGTCAGTTATGAACTGGCACACAATATTGTCTTCGCCGGACTTGAATTTGCAGAAGAATACGAATTCAAACCTCACAAGGACTTCACTTCCATTACCCAATTTATGCTCGAGGAAGATACCGAAGACATTGAACTGATTGACATTGAATGTGGCAGAGACGGCAAACCTTGCTTTGTGAATGGACCATATGATGATCAGGCGAAAATCAAACAAATCATTGCCCAACTCAACCGAACAGCAGGCCCCGGAAACTTTGACTTTGAAATTATTGACGATGAGAACGAATTTGTCGGTGAGGATGAATTTGAATTGATGAGTTTAGAGGATCAACGCCGATTATTCAAAAGACTATATGACCGACGCGATGATCTGAACGATGATGAAGATGAACAACTTCGACTATTGACAGATTATGTGATCGAGAAAATCGTTTCGCCTGAATTTGTCGATCAATACAGCGAGGAATATCTGGACGACTTTAATTTTGAGGTAACCTACGATGCATTTACCGAAGAAATGCTGGGTATGGCCAATCAGAAACTTAGCCCCGGAACTTGCGAATTATTTTCACAGGTCTATGAAACTGCCGGTGATGATCCTGAGGCTGCTAAAATATTGCTGAATGATTTCAGAAACGAAACACCTGAAAATCCTGCATCTCTCTTTCTGGAACTGATTATAATTCGGGCTGAAGAAGCACCTGAATATGAAGAAAAAGTTCAGGAATACTATTCCAGGTTTCCGGATTATCCATTGTTAAAGATTCTACAGTTTGCGTTCATATTTACCAATTTATCAACTGATGCGGAGGAAACATTCAAGGAGTTTACCATGCAGTCGCTTTTTGCAGGCCGAACCTGGATTCATCATTTGGAAGCATATAACTACCTCATCAGTTTGCTAATGGGACTAACCCTGAATAAAGACATTGATCGGATTCAAGGACTTTACGATGCATACGACAATCTGGATCTGACTGAAGATGAATTTGAAGTTTTGGATGAACTTATCTTTATTGTGAAATCGACCATTGTAGAGCAAATCCTCCTTTCAGAATAGACTTAATAAATCAAAAGGATCGGATCTTTTCGAAAAGATCCGATCCTTTTTCTTCTATTCCACCCGCTTTTGTTCTTCATCCGAACCGGTTTCCCGTTCTCGTTTAGCTTTCACTTTGTTGCTTCCAAAATTATGGGAAAAGGTAAAACGCAAAACCCTCGGCTCGAAATCAAGTCTGGTGGAATTATGAATATTTAATTCAGGAATATCGGCAGAAAAATTGTAAATACTGGTTTTGAATACATCATTCAAATTCAGGCTAAACGTGTTTTTTTCATTTTTAGATTTCTTCTGAATCCCAATGGACACAGCACCTAAAGCTTTACTTTCATAGATTCCAAATAGTGAAGGAGATTGGTAATTTCCGGAAAGTTCAGCGGAAAATCCTTCCACTATTCGGAAATTATTGATCATGTTGATTCGGAAATATTTTTGATTGACTTCCAACTGCTTGCCATCATAATCAGTGCTAACATTCTGGTAAATCCCATTCAGGTTATTTTGCATGTTCCACCATTTGGTTAGTTTCACCGGAAACGAAAGCATGAGCGAGGCTGTCGATACCAAATCTAAATTTCGGGAAGTCAAATAAAGAACATTCTTGACGGAGTCCTGAGTGGGTTGAAACCGCCGTATAGCATCGTTCTCATTTGTATAGGTAAACGAAAGTAGCACCGATCTATACTTGTAATCGCCTTTGAATATATTGCTTATCGAAGGTTGCAGATTTACATTTCCGGCGATATAGGTATCGGGCGATTGAAAGAAGATAAACGGTGCAAGTTCGTTATAAGTTGGGCGAGCTATCCTACGGCTATACGAAAACTGCAGGGTATGATTTTTATTCAGATCGCGCGAAAAATACAAGGTTGGAAACAACTCTCCGTAATGCCGGTCAATGACTCCCGCTTCGGTTAATGTATTCAAAACGGTATTGGTATATTCATACCGCAGTCCAGCAATCAGGCTTGTTTTCTCGTTAAACTTGAAATTAAATGAAGAATAAGCAGCATTAATATTTTCATTCAGATCATATTTATTGGTCAGATCATCATCGAATACCCAGGTCCCATCCACATTATTGGCTACACTCACATCATTTTCGAATTTGGAGATTGTACTTTTAATCCCAGTTTCCAATTTGAGTTTCTTCGTAAAACCGCGGGTATAATCCAGTTTACCAACCATTGCAGATATGGGAGTATCTTTTGTCACCTGAATTTCTTCGACCGATGTTGGTTGCGATGTATTGTCCATATATTGAATAAAATAATGAGATGGATTGTCATCTTTGTAATGAAGGTAGTCGGCGTTAAATTCCAAAATTTCATCCTCCTGAAACGAATGTTGTACATTCAGATTTCCCATATAATGTTTCCAGACGTTCGACTCATTGATATGCTGATCAACCAATGTAGTAATCTGATAATCTTTGGAGTACGAAATCTGATTTAAGGCATCCATTTCCCATTCGCTTTTGTATCCGGTTGCCAAAAAACCAATAATTGTTTTACTGCTGACCGTATAATCAAAACCAAGTCTGACGTTATGAAAATTCGTAACAGGCTCTCTCGAACCCTGAGATTTAGTCTCAAATACCGACCCGTTTTCATTGGTAAGGCGTTCCATGTCGATTTCCTGATAACTATTGTCGTATGAATAGCTATAAGTTCCAAAATAATTTACCTTTTTAACGTGATGATTTAGTGTAATACTGCCATTCAGCTTTCCATCATCACCGAGCCCTGCGCCCAGTGTGTATGTTCCATTGGTTCCAAAATCATCATCTTTTTTCAGAACAATATTGATGATTCCGGCATCTCCTTCAGCCTCGTATTTTGATGGTGGAGTAGTTATCAGTTCAATTTTTTTTACATTTTCCGAACTCATTACGTTCAGCATTTCGATAGCGGCCGACACCGGCATCCGGCTTTCCTTACCATTGATCATCACGGTTACCCCTTCCCTTCCTCCCAATAAAATGGACTTATTTTGTCGATTTACATTGACACCAGGCGATTTCTCCAAAACTTCCAATGCGGTACTTCCGGCCGAAGTAATACTTTTTTCAACATTTATAATCAGGCGATCGACCTGCTGCTCATAAATGGGTTTCTTGGCAATTACCTGAACCTCATCAACCTGAGTAATGTCTTCTTCAACTATGATCGGGCTTAAATGAATGTGCTCATTTGAACTTTTAATTTCAAAAGGTTCTGAAATTGCATTCTTATAACCTACGGCACTGGTTTTAATCAGGTACTTTCCGGGAACAAAATTGGTGATCGTGAAAGTACCAACATCCGATCCCAAAATGCCAGCCACTAATGACGAATCCTGCTGATTTAACAGAAGTACATTAGCAAATAAAATGGGTTGATTTTTACTATCATGAATGGTACCTTGAATTTGCGCTATACTTTTTAAAGGAAATGCAAAGGTTAAACCTGCAATCAAAACAAAATAGAACGGATTCCTGAAATTTCTTTTAACAACTTTCATAATTGTATTTTAAGACAAACATGTCTTAAAATACAATTAAGTTCTGGAAATGTTTTAATCATGAAGCTTTTCAATGAATCATAAACTATTAATTTCCTGTAATATAACCACTTACTTATTTTGACGTTTCCGTTGCCATTAAGACGATCCCAGTTTTGGAGCGAGCCTGAATTCTATCAAAGCTGCCCGAAGCATGGACTTTTACCTCACCAAACTCCGGAAACTTTTTTCCAATGATCCTTCTGTTGAAATACAAAATATTCATGGTAGCATATTTATGCTCGAAATTAAAAAATACTGATTCTTTACCCTAAAGAAATCATAAAAATAAATTCTCATCCGTTCGCGTTATATTCATAGCATAATATAATTTTGTTAGGCAATGTTCAAGCTATTGTTGTTTGGGTTTTACATTGTTGAATATGAACAAAATGGTGCTGACAATGCAGAATACGGGGAACAGGTTTTAAAGGAAATTGCCCATAAAACAAAGCATATTTCAGGCATGTCTAAAAGAAACCTATACTTGTTTAAATCTTTTTATTTAGGCTATCCTCAAATTCAACAGTCACTGACTGTCAAATCTTTTCTTCCGGAATTCATTGCTTCTGGAATTTTGCAGATGCTGTCTGCAAAATTAGGTAACAATGAACGTTTCGATTTGAATGTTGTAAATTCCGGGTCTTTTCAAATTTTCCAGACCCTATCTGGGAAAATACAAATTGATATAGACAGGCTTGTCAAACAACTCAGTTTCTCACATTTTATAGAGTTTCTAAAAGCCGATTCTCAGTTGAAACGTAACTTTTATGAAGTAGAGGCCATAAAAAACAACTGGTCGGTGCGCGAGTTACAACGGGCGATGAACAGTTTGCTTTTTGAACGCACAGGCTTAAGTACCAATAAAGAAGCCATTATACAAAAACATATCAGCCATGAAATGCTACTTCCGGAGGATGTTTTCCGTAATACATACGTTTTGGAATTTTTGGAATTGAAGGAAGAAACCGAATACAGCGAATCGGAGTTGGAACAAGCCATTATCAACCATCTACAGTCGTTTCTGCTTGAGTTGGGCAAAGGGTTTTGTTTCGAAGCCCGACAAAAGCGGATTACTTTTGGCAACAAACATTATCGAATTGATCTGGTATTTTACCACCGCATATTGCGTTGTAATGTCATAATCGATCTGAAAATTGGTGAGTTCGATCATTCCGATGCAGGTCAAATGAACGTTTACCTTAACTTTTACGCCGAACATGAAATGTACGAAGGCGACAATCCACCAATTGGCATCATCCTTTGTGCCAGCAAAAACGACAATCTGGTGCAATATGCAACAAAGGGGTTATCTCAGCAGGTTTTCGTTAATAAATACATGATCAACCTGCCGAAAGAAGAAGAACTCCGGAAAATTATTGAAGATGAACAACAAAGAATCATTACCAAAAGCAAAATTTAGTTCTACTCTTGTATTCAATAAACCCAATCGCTCGGTCGAAATTAAAATATACAGATTGCCATCCGCCAGTTGCTCAGATTTTGTAACTTTGCGACCTTGAAAGAAAATAAACTTCTGATGGCGGAAAACCATTCCATAGAAATTAAAGAATTCGACACCATAATTGTTGGGAGCGGTTTAGCCGGTCTGACTGCTGCATTTCATGCCTCAAAAAAAGGAAGTGTTGCCATTATTACCAAGTCTCAGCTCGACATCAGCAATTCGTATTATGCTCAGGGCGGAATTGCGGCGGTGACGGATGATGATGATACTTTTGAATCTCATATTCAGGATACTTTAGAGGCAGGCCGTGGCCTTTGCGATTACGATGCCGTTGAAATTCTGGTTTCTGAAGGGCAGCAATGTGTCCAGGAAATCATCAGGCTGGGAATGCAATTCGACAAGGAAAACGGGAAATTTGTTCTTGGGCTGGAAGGCGGGCACAGTCAACGGCGAATTCTACATGCAGGAGGCGATGCAACTGGAAAGGGGCTCACCATCTTTATGCTGAAAATGGTTCAGGAACAGAAAAACATCGAGCCGTTTGAATATACCACAGTCGTCGAGCTTCTTGTTGACAAACAGAGTTGTTTAGGAGTTCAGGCATTCGATTTTGTAAGTGGCAACAACATTATTTTCAAATCAAAAGCAACAATTATCGCAACAGGTGGATTGTCAAGAATTTACGACCGTTCAACCAATCCACATACTGCAACCGGCGACGGAATCGCTTTAGCCTATCATGCCGGTGCAAGACTTTCCGACATCGAATTTATCCAGTTTCACCCATCAGCCTTGTACATTCCGGGCGAAGAGGCATTTCTGATCAGTGAAGCCGTTCGCGGCGAAGGTGCGTGGTTGCTGAATCAGGAAGGGGAGCGATTTATGCAGCACATCCATCCGCTGGCTGAGCTTGCTCCGCGTGATGTAGTCGCCTATGCCATCTACAACCAATTGCAACTTCATCATTCCGATTTTGTTTACCTGAGCCTCAAACACCTCAATCCGGAATTGATCAAAAAACGGTTTTCGACCATCTACAATACCTTATTGAAATACAACATCGACCTGACAACCGATCTTCTGCCAATTTCACCGGCAGCACATTATATGGTTGGAGGCATCCAAACTGACTTAAACGGAGAAACCAACATCGAAGGGCTTTTTGCCTGTGGCGAAGTAGCTTCAACGGGAGTGATGGGAGCCAACCGACTGGCAAGCAATTCATTGTTGGAATGTCTGGTATTCGGAAAACGTGCGGCAGAAAAAGCAACCAAGGAAAAGCATATCTCCACAGTGCTTCCTGAAATAAACCTCATCCATGTTGATGTTGCGAACGAAACACTGTTTCTGGAAACTAAAAACCAGATAGCTGCTTTGATGAGTAAAAAGGCTGGCATTGTTCGTTCAGGAAAACAATTGAGCGAAGCGATTGCTGAATTAAAAATCCTAAAAAACCAATTACCCGAAAAAGTTAACGAGTATAATCTTTTAAAAATCAAACACATTACTGATATTTGTATACTCATTTGTGAATCAGCATTAATCCGGACAGAAAGCCGGGGCGGACATATTCGGGAAGATTATCAATCGGAAGATCCAAGTCTATGTGCCCACCTGATTCAGCAAAAAGATCAGGAATTCAAATTTCAGCAAATCAGAAATAAAATATGAACAAACACGCACTAAAAGCAGCACAAACACTCATTGAAATTGCGTTGAAAGAAGATGTAGGTGACGGAGACATCACCACCGATAACATTGTACCAGCCGAAATCAAACGCAAAGCTAAAATGGTTGCCAAGTCGGATGGTGTAATCGCAGGACTTCCCGTTGCCGAAATGGTTTTTCGGGAACTTGATCCTGATGTGATTTGGAAAGAAGTGGTACAGGATGGAGCCAAGGTGAAAAGTGGCGATGTGCTGGTTGAATTTGAAGGATCGTATCGTGCCCTGCTGACCGGCGAACGCACTGCCCTGAACTTTTTGCAACGTTTATCTGGAATTGCAACCATGTCAGCCAAATATGCCGATGCTGTAAAAGATTTTCAAACCGTAATTCTAGATACCCGAAAAACCCTGCCGGGGTTTAACCGACTCGACAAATATGCAGTAAAAAAAGGAGGTGCCAGCAACCACCGTCATGGGCTTCATGATATGGCCATGATTAAGGATAATCACATTGAAGTTGCCGGCAGTATTTCTGCGGCAGTCCAATCAGTCCGTGCCAGCATTGACCATGGGATTAAAATAGAAGTGGAAACAACCACACTTGCTCAGGTGCAAGAGGCAATTGATTCCAAAGCCGACATCATCATGCTCGATAATATGGACATTGAAACCATGCGAAAAAGTGTTGAACTGATTGCAGGCAGGGCTAAAATAGAAGCTTCCGGAAACATCACCCTCGAAAAGCTGCGGGATGTGGCTGCAACCGGAGTAGATTTTATTTCGATTGGGGCACTCACTCATTCGGTCAGTGCAATGGATATCAGTCAACGAATTGAAGATTAAAAATTGATAAACCTGGTTATTGATATCGGAAACAGCCGGACAAAGATTGCTTTGTTCAATCAGCATGATTTAATGTTTAATGTTCCAATGGATCATTTAACTGTAAGCCATGTAAAAATGCTATTAGACGAGCATCCTCAGTTAAAAAAGGTCATCCTCTCATCAGTAAAACCGTCAGATGAAGAGCTGAAACACTTTTTAGCTGAAAACTTTGACCAGTTTCTGGAACTTGATCACCACACCGAACTTCCGATTGAAAATTTGTACAAAACTGCTGAAACACTTGGAAAAGACCGGATTGCCGCTGCGGTGGGCGCCAATGAATTGTTTCCTAACCAGAACCTTCTGATCATCGACGCCGGAACTGCCGTCACCTATGATTTGGTTTCGGAAAAGAATCAGTTTGTTGGAGGTAATATTTCACCCGGACTTGAAATGCGTTTCAAAGCGCTCAACCATTTTACAGGAAAACTGCCATTAATCGAATATCATGATGATTTTGAGTCGATTGGCACAAACACCACTGAAGCTATCCGTGCCGGAGTGCAAAATGGTTTAATCTTTGAAATCGCACAAACAATTGACTTATTTAACAGAAATTATCAAAATTTACAGATCATTATGACTGGGGGTGATTCTAATTTTTTTGAAAGAAAATTAAATTATTCCATATTTGTACACTTTAATTTAACCTTAATTGGTTTAAACAGGATACTGGAACACAATGCTGAAAAAAAATAATACTCTATCAGTCGTTATAATTTTGATTTTCTGCGGATTATCAGGCTATGCGCAACAAGACTTAAATAACAACAATACCTCATCACCTTATTCCAGATATGGATTAGGCGATTTAACCCATTACGGGTATGGCCGGACAGCGGCTATGGGAGGAGCTTCCCTTGGAAGCCGGCATTCCGTTCAGATCAACTCGGCCAATCCGGCGACCTACAACTCAAACGATAGCCTTTCATTTGTTTTCGAATTTGGAGTCGACGGAAAATTCTCGAATTATAAGAGTAATTCAGGAACCTTGAAAGCCAGTGATGTGAATTTCAGATATCTTTCGATGTCGTTCCCCATCAATAAATGGATTGGTGCTGGTTTGGGAATTCAGCCCTATTCCAACATGGGAAATGAAGTTGCCTACAATGAAGTCCTTGCTTATATTGGGAAAACCTATTTCAATTATATGGGAGAAGGTTCTACCTCAAAAGCATATTTTGGAGTATCGGCTATGCCGCTTAAAGGTTTGTCACTGGGAGCCAATCTGAATTATATATTTGGTCGCATTAACCAAAATTCAACCACAACATTCGACGATGCAACTCTTTTTTCCATTAAGACTAAAGAAGGAACCCGCCTCAGTGATTTTTCGCTGACTTACGGTCTTCAATACGATTATAAACTGAAGAACAATGAGTATCTAACCTTGGGTGTAACGTTTGAAAACCAGACAGATTTAAATGCATTTCACCGGGTTTATTCTTTTAAGTCAATTAGTGTCGGAAAAGCTGCATTAATTGATACCATACGGTTTCAGCCCGAAACCAAAGAGTCGGTTATTTTGCCTTCCACTTTTGGAGTAGGTATATCGTATAATAAAGTCAACAAGTGGGAAATTAATGCCGACTACTATTATGCCGGATGGGCCAAATCAACTTTTTACGGAAAAACTGACGAATACCTAACCAACCAGAGCCGTTTTTCTGCCGGATTCGAATATATTCCTGAAGCTTTTTCCATTCGGAGTTATATGAAACGGGTAAAATATCGCGCCGGATTTCATCACGAAAACTCATACTTGAAACTGAACAATCATCAAATCAAAGAAACTGGAGTGAGCTTTGGAGTCGGTATGCCACTTCCCAAAACAAAATCGACCGCAAGCTTTGCATTCGAACTCGGAAAACAAGGAACGACCGAAGACGGACTGGTTAGTAACATTTACGCCAAATTCAGCATTTACCTGAGTCTTTATGATTACTGGTTCGTGAAGCGAAAGTTTGATTAGAAAACGACATCCCAAAATTCATTCAGGTAATGCACTTTACCATACTATCATACAGTAATTTGGAAAGAATAAGAGTTCAACCGATGCGAAAATTAATTGGACTCATTCTAACTTTGTTACTTTTTACTACCATTTTTTCTTGTGAAAATGAAATTTCCAAGATCAAAACATTGACTAGCACTGAAGTGTTGCCGAGCATTACAGCCGAAGGTTATGAAATGTTGTTTTCCGACTCTTCGGTCATTCAATTCAAACTGCAAACTCCTTTGTTTATTAGGCACGACGTTGATAAAGACCCTTATACTGAATTTCCGAAAGGAATGAAAATTGAAAAATACGATACCAAAATGAATATCGTTTCGAGCATAACTGCTGAATACGCCAAAAACTTTGACCGGGACGATCGATGGGAAGCAAAAAATAATGTAATTGCAACAAATTTGAATGGAGATACACTAAAAACAGAGTTCCTGATCTGGGATACAAAAAAACAAAAGATTTACTCCGATCAGTTTGTCAAATTCATCCGTACGGATAAAACCATAACTGGTATAGGATTCGAATCGAATCAGGATTTTACTGAATATAAGATCAAAAATATCAAAGGAATACTGTACGTTAATATGGATCAATAACGAAACTTGAGTATGAATTTGCTTGCGATAATTTTGATTTCCATTTTGTTTTCTGCGTTTTTCTCAGGAATGGAAATTGCATTTAATTCAGCCAACCGACTTCGGCTCGAACTGGATAAAAAGCAAAGTGTACTATACTCGAGCCTCATTACACTTTACACTCAAAATCCCGGACAATTTGTGGCCACAGTTATGGTTGGAAACAAACTGGCATTGGTTATTTACGGGCTTGCCTTTGCCAATCTGCTCGAACCGGTTATGGTCCAGTACCTTCACTCCACATATTTGGTATTATTCTCTCAGATTGTCCTTTCTACCTTATTTATATTAGTCACGGTGGAATACATTCCCAAAATGCTCTTCCGCATCAATCCCAATGGAATCCTCCGTTTTTTTACTATTCCAATCGCTTTCTTTTATTTTTTGTTCTACCCGGTAACGAAGTTTATACTTTGGATTTCGAAAACTATATTACGCATTTTCCTCAGCGAATCGCTACAAAACGTAAACGAAAAAATTGTTTTTAGCCGGATTGATCTGGATCATTTCGTAAAGGAACCCGAAAATGGCAATTCATCGCAAACCAGTCAGGAAATTGACAATGAAGTCAAACTTTTCAGAAATGCGCTCGATTTCTCGAAAGTTAAACTTCGCGAAATTATGGTTCCACGCACCGAAATGGTTGCGCTCGATATTGATTCGAGTGTTGAAGAATTACGACAGAAATTCATTGAAACAGGCTATTCCAGAATTCTTTTTTATGCGGAGAATACCGATAATATTGTCGGGTATGTTCACCATTCGGTTTTCTTTACCCACCCCGATGCCATCAAATCCAACATCCGCAAAGTGATCATTGCTCCGGAAACCATGTCAGCCAGCAAGCTTTTAAGCCAATTCATCCAGAATCGACTGAGTATTGCAATCGTTGTTGACGAATTCGGCGGAACTTCAGGAATGGTAACCAGTGAAGATATTCTGGAAGAAATATTTGGAGAAATTGAGGACGAACACGACACCATCGATTTAATCCAGAAACAAATTTCACCAACCGAGTTCGTATTCTCTGCCCGACTGGAATTGGACGAACTCAATGACAGTTTCAATCTTGAATTCCCCGAAAATGAAAACTTTGAAACACTCGCCGGATTCATTCTTTTCAACTACGAAAGCATCCCGAAAATTAATACCATAATAAACATCGATAAGTACAAATTCAAAATATTAAAGGCCACAAACACCAAAATCGAACTGGTTCGGCTTACAATATTGGACAATACCTAAAATAAAAATTGATTTCTAGGATTAATATTGAAAATTATTATCTTCGTACCTCGAAATTTTGAGTAGATTAATTATAATAAAATAACAAATTTTAATGGCTACATTACAGAACATACGGAATCGCGGGAGTTTGGCGATAGCGATCGTAATCGGTCTTGCCTTGGGCGCATTCATTCTGGGCGACATGATGAATTCGGGAAGTAAATTAATGAAACCCAGCCAGATGGAGATTGCTGAGATTGATGGTGAGTCAGTTCAGTATCCCGATTTTCAAAAGAAAGTTGAAGAACTTTCTGAGATTTATAAAATGAACTCTCAGAAAAGTCAGATCGATGAAAGTACTTGGGAACAGATTCGCGAACAGGTATGGCAGGAATATCTGAAGAAAAACATCATCGGTAAGGCAAGCGAAAACCTCGGATTGACAGTTAGTTCCGAAGAACTTTTCGATTTGGTTCAGGGTAATAACCCTCATCCGATTATTCAGCAAATTTTCAGAGATCCAAAAACCGGACAAGTAAACAAATCAAGTGTACTTACTTTTCTGAAATCGCTGGAAACCAATGCCACTGCTGAGCAGAAGTCATACTGGTTATACATCGAAAATCAGATCATACAGGATAAGCTAAACACGAAATACAGCAATTTAGTTTCAAAAGGATTGTATGTAACTTCGGATGAAGCGAAGAAAAGTCTGGCTGACAAAAACAAGAATGCAAATTTCCAGTACGTGATGCTTGCGTATTCTACAATTTCCGACAACGATGTAAAAATATCTGACAGCGAATTGAAAGACTATTACAGCAAACATAAAGATGAATTCAAACAGGAAAAAATCCGCAAAATTGAATACATCACTTTCGAAGTATTACCCTCAGCCGCAGATAATGTTGCAACCCAGAAATGGATCAACGACAGTAAGCAAGAATTTGCATCTGTTACCGACAACAAGCAATACATCAATGTAAATTCAGAGGTTCCTTTCGATGCCTCTTATTACAAAAAAGAAGAACTTCCAGCGGCATTGGCCGAATGGGCTTTCAGTGCTCAACCGGGTGATTTCTACGGACCGTATTTCGAGAACAACGAATACAAACTGACCAAGCTCGATCAGTTTAAAATGCTGCCCGATTCAGTTCAGGCCAGCCATATCCTGATTAACCCGCAAACTGTTGGAAGTGTTGAAAAGGCACGGGCATTGGCCGACAGTTTGAAACGCAACATTGAATTAGGCGGAGATTTTGCAATGGTAGCAATGAAATACTCCGAAGATCCAGGTTCAAAAATAAAAGGTGGCGATTTGGGCTGGTTCAAACGCAAACAAATGGTTCCTGAATTTGAAGAAGCTGCTTTCACCGGTGAGGTCAACAAACTTTACATTGTTGGTACTCGTTTTGGATTTCATCTGATTAAACCAACCAAAAAAGGAAAAGAAACCAATATGGTTCGCGTGGCTACTTTAGCACGTAAAGTTGAACCAAGCACCGAAACCTATCAAAAAATCTATTCAGAAACCAGCAAATTTGCAAGCGAAAACCAAACGACTGATGCTTTCAACAAAGCGGTATCAGCCATGAAATTGGATAAAAAGATTGCAACACTGAAAGAAAACGATCCATCAATTGCCGGACTTGAAACTTCCCGCTCGCTGGTTCGTGCAGCTTTCACTGCTGAAAAAGGAAAAATTCTGGTCAATAACGAAGGTTCAACAATTTTTGAATTTGGAAATAAATTCGTGATTGGATCAGTAACCGAAGCAACTGAAAAAGGACCTTCTTCGTTTGAGCAAGCGAAAGATAAAGTTGAACTTGCCGTTCGTAAAGATAAAAAAGCAGAAATGCTTGCTGAAAAATTAAAAAATGCTGCTTCAGGACAGTCTGATTTAGCCAGTGTTGCTTCCAGACTTTCAACTGAAGTGAAAGAAGCAGCCGGTGTTAACTTTACAGCTTTCTCTATTCCTGCTCTTGGATTCGAACCTGCTGTAATCGGAACAGTAAGCAATATTGCTGAAGGTAAAATTTCAGCTCCTGTGCAAGGGAATAATGGAGTTTACCTGACAAAGGTTAGTTCTTTCAGTAATGGAGCAAGTTCTGATTTGAAAGGTGAAAAAATGCGACTGGCTCAGACTTTGAATTACAGAGCCGGAGGACAGGTTTTCGAATCACTCAAAAAGGTGGTTGACATAGAAGACAAACGATCAAAATTCTATTAATAGAATCTCAATAAAAAAAAGCGGGCTATCAACCCGCTTTTTTTTATTGTATTCACTTCGAAATAATCCGATATGGAAAACAAAATCAGGAAACTCGAACTGTCGACATTTTCGACGAAGAAGGAACAAAGATTGCTCTTTTCACTGAAACAGCATTCCTGAAAGAGGAGTATTAGACTGATCACTGAAACTGAGACTGATCACTGAGACTGATCACTGAAACTGATCACTGAGACTGATCACTGAGACTGATCACTGAGACTGATCACTGAGACTGATCACTGAAACTGATCACTGAAACTGACTGATCACTGAGACTGATCACTGAGACTGATCACTGAGACTGATCACTGAGACTGATCACTGAGACTGATCACTGAAACTGATCACTGAAACTGATCACTGAAACTGATCACTGAGACTGATCACTGAGACTGATCACTGAGACTGATCACTGAGACTGATCACTGAGACTGATCACTTTTTTTACTTAAATTTGCGCAACATTTTTTCATTTTAAAGACACTATTATGGCACGGTATTTCAACCACGTTTCCAGAACTTTTAATGAATATTTATTAATTCCCGGGTTATCGACCAAGGAATGTTATCCGCAGAATGTATCGTTAAAATCACCTCTGGTAAAGTATCAGAAAGGATCAAGTCCCGAGCTTGAACTCAATATTCCTTTTGTTTCAGCCATCATGCAATCGGTTTCCGACCATAAAATGGCGATCGCCCTTGCAAAAAACGGAGGACTTTCCTTTATTTTTGGCTCACAGACCATCGACACTCAAGTGGATATGGTGCGGAAGGTTAAAAAATTCAAGGCCGGATTTGTAGTCAGTGATGCAAATCTGACTCCCGAAAATACGCTGAACGATGTTTTGACAATTAAAGCCAGAACAGGTCATTCCACCATTGGAATTACTGCCGACGGAACATCAAACGGAAAACTGCTGGGCATGGTCACCAGTCGCGATTACCGCGAGAATAAGGACAATCCTGATACAAAGATCAGTGAATTCATGACTCCCTTCGCAAAACTTGTAACCGGTGAATTGGGATTGACGCTCACCGAAGCCAACGATATTATCTGGGACCACAAGCTCAACACGCTCCCAATTATTGATAAAGACCAGAAACTGCAATACTTTGTATTCAGGAAAGATTACGATGAGCACCGCGAAAATCCGGAAGAGATGCTCGATTCCAATAAAAAGCTTTTGGTTGGTGCTGGTATCAATACCCGCGATTATACCGAACGGGTTCCACAGCTTGTTAATGCCGGCGCTGATATTTTGTGTATCGACTCGTCCGACGGTTTTTCGGAATGGCAGAAAGAAACCATTGAATTTATCAAGACCAAATACAATGGTAAAGTTAAAGTTGGCGCCGGAAACGTAGTCGATAAAGAGGGCTTTCTCTACCTGGTTGAAGCCGGGGCCGATTTTGTAAAAGTAGGAATCGGCGGAGGTTCCATCTGCATCACACGCGAACAAAAAGGAATCGGGCGCGGACAAGCTACCGCACTGATTGAAGTTGCTGAAGCACGTAAAGAATATTTCGAAAAAACCGGAATCTATGTTCCGATTTGCTCCGACGGCGGAATTGTTCAGGATTACCACATGGTACTGGCACTGGCTATGGGAGCCGATTTTATCATGATGGGGCGGTACTTCGCCCGATTCGACGAAAGTCCCACCAAGAAGCTTAAAGTTGGCAGCAATTATGTGAAGGAATATTGGGGCGAAGGATCGAACCGGGCACGCAACTGGCAGCGATACGACCACGGTGGCAACGAAGCCCTTAAATTTGAAGAAGGAGTGGATAGCTATGTTCCTTATGCCGGAAAACTGAAAGACAACCTGGAAATTACATTGGGTAAAATCATTTCAACCATGTGCAGCTGTGGAGCAATAACCATTCCTGAACTGGAACAGAATGCCAAAATCACTTTGGTATCGTCAACCAGCATCATTGAAGGCGGAGCGCATGATGTAATTTTGAAAGAGACAAATATTTAGAAAAACATGGGGTTGCTACAAATAGAAAGCGGGCCTCTGCCCGCTTTCCTTTTTCCACCCCAAATGCACAAAACTTGAGATTTCAAGTCCCGACATTCTATCTTTAGCCTAACAACGCTTTCACTTTATCCGAAATATCTTTCCCGTCGGCCAGTCCAGCCAGCTTTTTGGAAGCTATTCCCATTACTTTTCCCATATCTTTCATGCCTGCAGCACCAATTTCAGTAATAATTGCCTCAATGGCTTCTGCTAATTCGGCATCCGACATTTTTTGCGGAAGATACGATTCAAAAATATTGACCTGAAATATTTCCTGTTGATATAAATCAATTCGGCCCTGTTCTTTATAAATAGTAGCAGAATCTGTTCCCTGTTTCGCCAATTTCTGAATAATCTTCAGGCTTTCCTGATCACTTAATTCGCCTGATGCACCAACAGCTGATTTAGCTTCAATCATCACCTTTTTAATTCCGCGTAAAGCTTCGAGTTTTTCTTTCTCCCGGGCTTTCATCGCCACGATAATGTCACTGCTTATCAAATCAAATAAACTCATAGCTAAAAGTTAGTCAACATTATCGTGCAAATAGGAATTATTGTCGCGCAAAGTTACATTATTATTTTCATCCGGAGAAATGGAAAACCGGGAAAATTTTTCATCTACTTTTTTTTTAAAGCTAAAGAATTTCGAGTTCTTCCGGCGATAGGCCGGAATATTCTCCAGTTCATCAACAGCTTCTTCGGTAGTTTGCGCAAAATCAACGGGCAAAGTTTCTTCGCTCGTCATAGCTTTTTTCGAATGATTGGTTCCATATAATTCTTCAAACTCGTCGAATCCACCTGCATTTATTTCGAATTCAAAAGTTTTTTGTTTGACATTTTTTGTTCCGTACATTTCATTCTCGACCGTTTTTTTTGCTTCTGCTCTCGATGCCATCATACCATCCTGCGTTTCATCATGTAAAGTATGGTAGGTCTTCTCCTCATTCTTATTAATCACCATTTCAGGAATACTGCTGGTGCTGAATCCGGTAGCAATGATGGTTACCGAAATCTGATCGCCAAACGATTCATCCACGCCATTACCCCAAATCAGATCCGCCGAATTTCCAGCCTTTTCCTGAACAAAGTCGGTAATGTCTCCAATCTCATCCATGGTAATTTCTTCAATTCCTGAAGTGATATTCAACAGGATGTTGCGAGCTCCGTGAATGTCGTTGTTATTCAGCAAAGGCGAATTCAGGGCTTCTTCAACGGCAATTAATGCACGGTTAGGTCCCGAGGCAATACCTGTTCCCATCAAGGCCACACCACTGTTTCGCATCACGGTTTCAACATCGGCAAAGTCGACGTTGATGTATCCGGGAACAGTGATAATTTCGGCAATCCCTTTGGCTGCAGTAGTCAGAATATTATCGGCTTTTGCAAAAGCATCCGATATTTTCGAGTCGCCATACATTTCACGAATACGTTCATTGTTGATCACCAGAAGAGAATCTACATGTGATTCCAGGGCAGCTATACCTTCAACAGCCTGTTTGATTCGGCGGCGACCTTCGTTACGAAATGGAATCGTAACAATTCCTACCGTTAGAATTCCTAATTCACGGGCAGCAGCGGCAATAACCGGAGCAGCACCGGTTCCGGTTCCACCACCCATTCCGGCAGTAATAAATACCATTTTGGTATTGTTCTGCAGAACCCGCTTAACATCTTCAATATTTTCGATCGCTGAATCGCGTCCTGTTTCAGGTTTGTTCCCTGCCCCGCGGCCTTCAGTTAATGAAGAACCCAATTGCACCTTAAAAGGAACCGGGCTGTTGATCAAAGCCTGGGCGTCGGTATTGCAAACCATAAAATCCACATCACGAATTCCCTGCCGAAACATGTGGTTCACAGCATTTCCACCACCTCCACCTACTCCAATTACCTTGATGATTGAACCCGTATTGGCGGTTAAATCAAAATTCATAATTTCGTTTGACATATCTTTTATTTTTCGTGTTTATAATCATTTGTTCTCTTCAGAAATAGGCGTATCCTTATCTTCAAAGAATTTCGTAAACTGACGGGTAAACCAACTATCAACATTCGCATTTTCAGGATTTGATACACCTGCAGTTCCATTCCTGCTTTTCTTCGATTTCTTCTTAGGAATTTCCATCCGGGTGGCCTGCGGTTTTACAGTTTCCCTTTTAGGTTCGGCATGTGATGATTTTGTTCCAACACCTTCAAACAAACTTTCGTCATCGAGATTTATTTCAAATCCTGAATCATCGGAGTTGAACTCAATGATTTCAGCCGGATCCTGAAACAAAACATTTGGATTAACATCAAATCCGGTTGCAATAATTGTAACACTAATTTGATTTCCGAGCTTAACGTCTGTTCCGTTTCCCCAGATGATCGTTGCATCCATTCCGGCTTCTTCCTGCAAATAATCGATGATTTCACCAATTTCGCCCATGGTAATTTCTTCGGTTCCTGAAATAATATTGAGCAAAATATCTTTGGTTCCGCGAATGCTGCTGCTATCGAGAAGTGGCGATTCGAGTGCTTTTAGTACTGCCTGCATGGCACGATCAGGTCCTTCAGCATAACCCGTGCCCATAATGAACACTTCACTTCCGGCCATTACTGTACTGACATCGGCAAAGTCAATGTTGATATTTCCGTGAAGGGTAATAATTTCAGCCACACCTTTAACCGCTGTAGTGATAATATTGTCAGCCTTTTTGAATGCCTGCGATGCCGGAAGATTTCCGTATATTTTATGCAGCTTTTCGTTGCTGATCACCAGCATACTGTCCACATGTTCCTTTAATTTTTCTACACCATCAAGCGCCTGCTCAAACCTTCTCTTCCCTTCGGACCGTGATGGGATTGTGACTACTGCAATGGTCAGAATCTCCAATTCGCGGGCGAGTCGGGCAATTACCGGAGCAGCACCTGTTCCGGTACCACCACCCATTCCGGCGGTAATAAACACCATTTTGGTTGTACCTTCGAGTATGTTTCGGATATCATCCAGGTTTTCGATCGCAGCCTGTTCTCCTTGTTGCGGAAGGTTTCCTGCACCCCGGCCTTCAGTCAGGGTTACCCCAAGCTGAATCCGCACCGGTACCGGATTGTTTTGCATTGCCTGAGCATCGGTGTTGCAAACTAAAAAAGTAACCCCTTCAATGCCTTCTTCAAACATATTTTTAACAGCATTGCAACCACCACCTCCAACTCCAATTACCTTGATAATGGAAGAATTTGTGTGCTCTAATCCAAAGTTAAGTAGTTCATCGATCATAAGGCAGACGTGATTATGTTTTGTCTAGATTCATATCGGTGTCTTCAGCATTGTCTTCGAAAAAGACGATTACTCCTTGCTGAACTTTCCGTTGATAATCAGTAACTTTCTGTTCAATTTTTGATTTGAAAATGGTCATAAAACCCGGTCCTTCCTGTTTTTCCTTAACCGGTCTTTTCCGCTTCCTTCCCACTACTCCATTTTCGGCAGCCGCTAATTTAAGCAATCCCAATACGGTAGCAAATTTTGGATCATCAACTTCTTTTCCGGCCACAAATAAATTTAAATTAGGTCTCCCAAGCCGCACATCGTAACCCGTATGAAACTTAATGAGCTGACCCAGGTTTGTCAGCAAAGATGCACCTCCGGTGATAACAATACCAGCACCAAGCTTATCCGCATAACCTGATTTGCGTATCTGATAGAAAAAATGGACCACGATCTCTTCCATTCGTGCCTGAATAATGTGAGCCAGACTCTTAAATGATATTTGTTTCGGTTCCCAGCCGTTTCGTTGGATAGTTACCACTTTATTTTCAGGTGCAAAATCTGCAATTGCCTGACCAAACTGCCTTTTCAGCGATTCGGCCTCTTTTACAGTTATTGAACATCCTTCCTTGATATCTTTTGTAATTACGTTTCCGCCAAACGGAACCATCGACGTAAAGCATAAAACACCATCGTAGAAAATGGAAATTTTTGTTGTTCCTCCGCCGATATCTACCAGAGCAACACCGGATTCTTTTTCATCATCGGTAAGCACAACTTCCGACGAAGCAATGGGGTCAAGAATGGCTTGCTGAACATTAATGGCACCACGTTTCAGGCACATCTCAATGTTTCGCACGTAAGTTCGGGGAGCCACATGGAGCTTAAACCCAGCCTCCATATTGTCGCCTATTGTACCTACCGGACTAGTATTTACCGCCTCACCATCAATCCGGTAAAACTCAGGGTTAATGTGGTAAATGCTCATATCTTCGGGCAGATTGATCTGACGGGCCTGCTCCATGATTTGAGCGACATCGGCTTCACTTACACGATGGTCTCTTCCCATTGATTTCTGCTGAAGGCTGGTCAAGGTAGCCAACTGTTGCCCCGAAATGTTTACAAATACATTTTCAATGTCGTGACCACAGTTCTGTTCCGCTTTGCCAACTGCCTCGCTGATTGCCTCAAATGCTTCGTCAACATTCAGCAAAACTCCCCGATTGACACCGCGCGAGGCACTCTGCCCCACTCCAATGATCTGGATTTTGCCTTCGTCGTTCTTTGTTCCGGCAAGGGCTACAATTTTGGTAGACCCGATGTCAACTGCTGCAAAAAATTTTCCGTTCTTGTCCATAATCTACTTTTTTGTACAAACAACCTGGTTTCGATATTTCACACTGATGGTTTTATACCTGTTCCATCCTATATTTTTAAATCCCTGCTGGTAAACAGCTTTTAAATTCCTGAATTTCAATTCATAATCATCCGGAGACCCAAATTCGATGAGATAATCACCTACTTGCGGAACAAAAAGCAACTCTCCGTTTACCTGAACAAAAATCTGTTCGATCTGTGCTTTCCAGAATTCATCTTTATTCACATAGTCAGCCATCTTCAAAAGGCTTTTTTTAACCGTCTCATCCGGAATGGTTCCAGTGACCAAAAGTATCCGTTCAATATATTTGGATGAAATCGGAACCTGAATACCAGTCTGATCCATGTAATAATCTTCGGTCGAACTTTTAAAACGCAATACCGGTGTCCGTTGGTCAACGCTGATCACTAATTTCCCTTTAAACGATAACCCTTTGGAATCTACTTTCCGGAAAATTTCAACATTATCCAAGGTGGTGAATGTGCTTAATTTGGCTTCAAGTTTATTAATATTTATAGACGAAAGCCGCTGTCCGATAATGGGTTCGCCCGATTTTTCAATCATCGACGCAATTTCATCTTCGTTCAGGAATCGCGGAGAATTTGGATTAATATTTACCACAATCGACTGACATCGCACAGCAATCCATTGGCTATAGGCGAAATATACCGTAAACCCGATGGCTCCTGCAAGACAAAGCCAGCCCAATATGATTGCTATTTTTTTAACGATCCTCATACTTCAACAATTGATCTTTAACCGGTTTAACTAACGTTTCGATGTCTCCGGCACCCATCATGATCACAATACCCTGTTTAAATGTTTTTGCCAGTTCAGGCAATTCGGTTTTTGTACACAATCTTTTGTTTGTATTTTTCAGTTGCCTGAAAATGATTTCTGAAGTCACACCTTCCATGGGCAACTCACGAGCCGGATAAATATCGAGCAGCACAATTTCATCCAGTAAATCCAGACTGCGGGCAAATGCTTCAGCAAAATCTTTGGTCCGGCTGTAAAGATGCGGTTGAAATACGCCAGTCAATGTCCGGTCTTTATAAATATCTCGTACCGACTGGATGGTTGCCCGAAGTTCTTCCGGATGATGCGCGTAATCGTCGATCAGTACAAAATTTTCGTTCTTCAAATGTATATCGAACCGACGGTTGACTCCCGAATAAGTCGCCAGTGCTTCCCGAATGAATTCAGGATTTACTCCGGATAAAACTGCCATCGCCGAAGCTGCCACCGAGTTTTCCACATTCAGCAAACCCGGATAATTCAACACCAGTTTTTCAATCCGGCTATCAGGAGTTCTTAAGTCGAACTGATAATAACCATCCTTTAATTCGATGTTTTCGGCACAGAAATCGGCGGATTCAGTAATTGAATAGGTATAGGTTTTATAGTTAGCTCCAGGCATATTTCCAACCGGAAGTCCTTTTTTCATGACCAACGCCCCACCATCTTTAATTTGCGATGCAAACAATTGAAAGCTTTCGATCACCTTTTCGTGCGAGCCGTAAATATCCAGATGATCGGCATCCATAGAGGTGATCACCGCCAATTCAGGTTTTAACTGAAGAAAAGAGCGGTCGAATTCATCAGCTTCGGCAACAATCCATTCACTTCCGGTTGTATCAAGCAACAGGTTGGTCTGGTAATTCTTCGAAATACCGCCCAAAAAAGCGGCACATCCAGTTGGCGAAGATTTAAGGATATGTGCAGTCATGGTCGAAACCGAAGTTTTTCCATGCGTTCCGGCCACTGCAATCGTGCGTTGACTGTTGCAGATAATCCCCAACACTTCGGCACGCTTGTGAATGCTGAAGCCACGTTTTATCAACGTATTTAATTCCTGATGATGGGCGGGAACAGCAGGTGTATAAACAATGAGCGAATTAGAATTATCAAGGTTAGCAGGCAAAAATGCCGGATTATCATCGTAGTGCACGGCGATTCCTTCATTTTCAAGTGCAGCAGTTAATTCGGTGGCAGTGCGGTCGTATCCGGAAACAGCGATTCCCTGACTCGCAAAATAACGTGCCAGAGCGCTCATTCCGATTCCTCCGATTCCCAGGAAATACACTTGTTTGATGTCGGTAAATTTCAGCATTCGTTTATTGTTTCAACCATTAATTTCATTTTTGAAGGCGTTTTCCCATTCCGTCCGAGAGAATGTTTTAGCCTCGTTCATCCTTATCTCGCGGACGTTTTTCCGCCTCGTCCTTTTACCCCGGGTTGAAACCCGGGGCTACAAATATTTCACTCCTACGGAGCTAAAAAAAACATTCAACTCATGCCCTAAGCTTTCCCCCGTCTGGGGGAACGGGAAGGGGGCATTAATCTTTTCCATTCCGTCCGAAAGATCGACAACACCATGTTCTTCCTTATCTCGCGGACGTTTTTTAGCCTCGTCATTTTCCCCCGGGTTGAAACCCGGGGCTATTAATATTACTTTCCTAACGGAGCTAAAAAAAAACATTCAACTCATGCCCTAGCTTTCCCCCGTTTGGGGGAACGGGAAGGGGGCATTAATCTTCTTTTTCATTCCGTCCGAAAGATCGACAACACCATGTTCTTCCTTATCTCGCGGACGGTATACCTTTCCTTCATTCTTCCCCCGGGTTGAAACCCTGGGCTATTGATATTACTCTCCTAACGGAGCTAAAAAAAAACATTCAACTCATGCCCTAAGCTTTCCCCCGTTTGGGGGAACGGGAAGGGGGCCATTTACTACCTCTAAAATCACATCCACAATATCTTTTGCCGCATTGGGTCGGCCTAGTTTTTTTATATTTTCTGAAAGACTTTTCATGCGTGGTTTATCGGCAAGCAATTTAAAGGTCTCAATCAGTAATTCACTCTTCGAATCGGCATCTTTTATTAACAATGCGGCCTGATTTTCAACCAGTGACATCGCATTTTTAGTTTGATGGTCTTCGGCTACGTTGGGTGATGGAACTAAAACTGAAGGTTTTCCCAATAAACACAGCTCCGATATTGTACCTGCTCCAGCCCGCGAAATCACCACATCGGCAACGGCATAAGCCAAATCCATGCGCGATACAAACTCCATTGGCTGAAGGTTTTTCGGACAATCAGCCCCCAAACGCCCCAGCATTTCCTTGTAATAATAGCTGCCGGTCTGCCAGATAATCTGAATATCCGATTTCCGGATCAGCTCCAGATTGGCCATCACACTTTCGTTGAGTGTGCGGGCACCCAGACTTCCTCCAACGATGAGCACAACTTGTCTTTTGGTATTCAGCTTAAAATATTCGAAAGCTTCAGCTTTATTTACAACAGCTTCAATCAGATTTTTACGGATCGGATTGCCCGTTAAAACAATCTTTTCAGCAGGGAAATACCTTTCCATATTAGGATAGGCCACACAAATTCTATTCACTTTGGCAGCCAATAATTTATTGGTTACCCCGGCATACGAATTTTGCTCCTGAAGCACTGCCGGAACACCTTTTTTAACGGCAGCCTTCAACACCGGACCACTTGCAAAACCTCCCACTCCAATAGCGACATCAGGTTTAAAATCAACGATAATTTGATTGGCCAAACGCATACTTCGAAATAACTTCAGGAAAAAAGTCAACATTTTAAATGAAGGTTTGCGCGGAAATCCCATAACAGGCAAACCTATAATACGGTAACCTGCGGCTGGCACCCGTTCCATTTCCATTTTGCCAAGAGCGCCAACAAATAAAATATCAGCTTCAGGGAAACGATCCCTGATCTCATTGGCAATAGAAACAGCCGGGAAAATATGTCCTCCGGTTCCTCCTCCACTTACTATGACTTTCAATTTCTTCATATTACATCGCCTCGTCTTCATTTGGTGCATCAACTATGACCAAAGGTTCAGCCGCCGCTTTATTTTTTTGATTGTTTGCACTCACTGCTAAAATGATCCCGAACGATGCCGCCGTAAATAACATCGACGATCCACCCATACTAACCCATGGCAAAGGTTGACCGGTTACAGGAACAGCGCCTACCGAAACGGCCATATTGATGAATGCCTGAAATGTCATGAGGAGAATTAATCCACTCACTAAAAAGGCAGGAAAGGTGCGGTCGCAGCGACGAACGATAATGACTCCCCGGAACAATAAAATCAGGTATAAAAGCGCCAGAAATGCACCTCCGAAAAAACCATACTCTTCAATAAAAATGGCATATATAAAATCGTTGTAACCTGCTTCCATATAATTACTTACTTCGCTATTACCTGGTCCTTTGCCAAACATTCCTCCTTCAAAAACAGCCAGACGTGCATATTCGGCCTGGGTAGTCCCCAATGCCGCATTGCTGTCGCCATGAAGAAAGTCATCGATACGACCTTTAACCGTGTGCACACGACCCGCACTATCCGGGAAAAAGTCGGCAGTAAAATAAATCAGGATCACTAACAATGCTGCAATTCCGACCAATGCAAGAATATATTTAAATGAAACACGGGCAATTAACATCAAAATCATGATGGTGAAAAAGATTAGAGCGGCTGTCGAAAAATTGCTCATGAAAACAAGGAAACAAACCGCTCCGGAAACTCCGGTGATCCAATAGAATGCTTTTGTGAGTTCCTCTTCTGTTCGCTGGGCTTTCGACAATAGCCGTGACGCATACATAATCAGCGAAATTTTGGCCAGCTCGGCCGGCTGAAAACTGAAGAAGGGCATCGTCAGCGAACGAGAAGTTTCTTTGTCGGAACTCCCGGTGAGTTTATATTGAATAATTGCAAGAATTAATGTCAATATAGTAATACCGACCAGAATCGGGGACAATTTAAAATAAGTAACCACAGGAACAACATTCACGGCAATGAGCATGATCACAAAGCCAAGCAATATAAAAACAATCTGACGGGCTAAATAATACATTGTATTCCCATTCGCTTCACGATAGGCAAGTTTCCCGGTAGCACTGTATACAATTATCAATGAAATCAATGATAAAAATATCAGTATCACCCAAAGCGTGAGGTCTCCCTTAAATATTTTAGCCAGCTTTCCTGCCATTTTACAATTCTCTTACTGCATTTTTAAACTGATGACCACGATCTTCGTAATTCTCGAATAAATCGAAACTTGCACAGGCAGGAGAAAGCAAAACTGTTTCGTCTTTTTTTGCCAAATAATATGCCGAGCGCACTGCATCGTCCATCGATTGAGTTTCGATCATATCGATGCCCAAATTTTTAAACGCTTCCAGAATCTTTAAATTATCGACTCCCAGACAAACAATCGCTTTTACTTTTGTCCTGACCAATTCGTACAACTCCGAATAGTCGTTCCCTTTATCGATTCCACCTACAATCCACACGGTTTTCTGGGTCATGCTTTCAAGTGCATACCAGGTCGAATTGATGTTGGTTGCTTTTGAATCGTTGATAAACTCGATACCATGAACTTTTAAAAAACGCTCGAGCCGGTGTTCAACACCTTTAAAATCGGCCAGACTCTCACGAATTTTCTCGCTCCTGATATTGACTACCATTCCTGAAATACCTGCAGCCATTGAGTTGTAGGTGTTGTGACTTCCTTGTAATGCAATATCTAAAATAGACATAGTAAATATATTTTGGTCCCAGTTAATAATCAAGTTGTTGTCAATAATTCCTGCTCCCTCAACAGGAGGTACTCCCAATCCGAATGGTACACATTTGGCCGCCAGTTTCCGTTTCAACATCTCGGAATTGACCATCGGATCATCGCTACAGTAGATGAAAACATCTTTTGCAGTCTGGTTCTGTGTGACTCTAAACTTCGAATCGACGTAATTCTGCATTTTATACTCATACCGGTCCAGATGATCGGGTGTGATATTCAGCAAAATGGCGATATCGGCTTTAAACTCATACATGCCGTCGAGTTGAAAACTGCTCAGTTCAATCACGTAAAAATCGAAATTGTTTTCTGCAATCTGCCAGGCTAAACTTTGACCCACATTTCCGGCCAGACCCACATTCAATCCCGCTTTCTGAAACATGTGATAAATGAGCAGCGTGGTGGTGGTTTTGCCATTACTCCCGGTAATGCAAATCATTTTTGCTGAAGTGTAACGTCCTGCAAATTCAATCTCAGAAATTACCGGAACCTCCTTTTCATTCAGCTTTTTAATGATTGGTGCTTTATCCGGAATGCCAGGACTTTTAATCACCACATCAGCATTCAATATTTTTTCTTCGGAATGTTGTCCTTCTTCAAAGTCGAATCCGCGTTCGGTCAACTCGTTCCTGTATTTTTCTTTGATCGATCCAAAATCGGACACGAACACATCAAATCCCTGCTTGCGGGCCAGGATGGCTGCACCAATTCCGCTTTCTGCGGCTCCTAATATGACAATACGTTTGGTCATTATTAAATAAAAATTTCAATATCGAATAAGTAACGAGAAATAAGGAATAAGGAAGTGGTACTTCGGCGTTTCTTATTTCTTGTTCAGTGTTTCTTATCTTTTCTCTCTTTTCAAACTACAATTTTGATCTCGAATTCCATTTCGTCCGAAATGAGATTTGTTAATTTTCTGCCCCATCTCGCGGACGATTTTCTTATCCACTCTTATCCCCCGGGTTGAAACCCGGGGCTACAAATATTTCGCTCCTATGGAGCTGCAAAAAAATTCAACCCGACACCCAAAACCTTCCCCCTTCGGGGGAAATGAAGGGGGCTGTCTTCTAGCGCATTTTCAAGGTTACAATCGTTAATACTGCCAGAATAATCCCAACAATCCAGAAGCGGGTCACAATTTTTGGCTCCGGAATTCCTTGTTTCTGAAAATGATGATGAATCGGACTCATCAGGAAAACGCGGCGGCCTTCGCCATATTTACGTTTTGTATATTTAAAATAGCCTACCTGAATTACTACTGAAAGATTTTCGATCACAAAGATTCCACACAAAATCGGGATAAGAATCTCTTTCCGGATGATGATGGCAAAAACGGCCAGAATACCGCCAAGTGCCAAACTTCCGGTATCGCCCATAAATACTTGTGCCGGATAAGAATTGTACCAAAGAAATCCAACGGTTGCCCCAATAAATGCAGCAATAAAAACGGTCAGCTCTCCCAAATTCGGGATATACATGATATTGAGGTAATCGGCATAAATGACGTTACCACTCACATACGCCAATATTCCGAGCGTCGCTCCACTAATGGCCGAAGTCCCTGTGGCCAGCCCATCGATTCCATCTGTCAGGTTTGCAGCATTCGAAACTGCTGTAATAATCAGAATAATGGCCAAAGCATATACAATCCATCGCCATGTTTTGGCACTTTTGCCCATGAATGCTACCAACATTCCATAATTAAATTCATGATTCTTCATGAACGGAATCGTGGTTCGTGTCGATTTTACGGGTGTGGTCACATGCTGCAACCGTTTCTGACCGGTAACACTATCAGTTACCAATTCTTTGACAAACATTCCGTTGACATCAACGACGCGCTGACGTACAACAACCTCATCGGAAAGATACAAAGTAGCCGCCACTATGATTCCAAGCGAAACCTGACCCATAATTTTAAACTTTCCGGCCAATCCTTTTTTGTCTTTCAGGAATACCTTGATGTAATCATCCGCAAACCCGATTAATCCCAGCCAAACAGTTGTTATCAGCATCAGCAGAATGTAAATGTTGTCCAGACGGGCCAATAAAACTGTCGGTATAATGATGGAGGCCAGAATAATAAGTCCACCCATAGTTGGTGTACCTTTTTTCTGCATTTGCCCTTCAAGTCCTAAATCACGAACCTCTTCACCAATTTGTTTTTTCTGTAAGTATCGAATCAGACTTTTCCCAAATCCGATGGTAATGAGCAACGACAAAATAATTGCCGTACCCGAACGGAACGAGATGTACTGAAACAGTCCCAATCCGGGGATGTCCCAATCTTTCAAAAGCTGATACAAATAGTAAAACATAGCTTTGTTTTTTAATTGTTCCCGAATATTTCGTTGATCACTTCCTTATCGTCAAAATGATATTTCACCCCTTTAATTTCCTGGTAATCTTCATGCCCTTTTCCGGCGACCAAAATAATATCGCCCGGTTTTGCCAGCATACAGGCGGTTTTGATCGCCTCCCTGCGGTTTACAATCGACAAAACCTTATGCTTTTGATAAACTTCAATTCCAGCTTCCATGTCGGCCAATATTTGTTCCGGTTCTTCCGAACGAGGATTATCTGAAGTCAGAATTACTTTGTCGCTTTGATTTGCAGCTTCCCGCGCCATTTCCGGACGTTTGGTCTTATCGCGGTCGCCACCGGCACCAACCACGGTGATTATCTGTTCATTACCGCTTCGTATTTCTGCAATTCCTGACAACACATTTTGAATAGCATCGGGGGTGTGTGCATAATCTACCACTGCATATTTTCCTTCCGGAGAACGAATGATTTCGAAACGCCCCGAAACCGGACGCAACTCACTCAATATCCGCAGAATATCATCATTTTCAACACCGAGCAGAATGGTTGCTCCCATTACCGCCATCAGATTACTGGCATTAAAAACTCCGGTAAAATGCGTCCATACTTCATGTCCATCAATACTCAGTAGCATTCCGTCGAAATGCTTTTCGAGTACTTTGCAGTGGAAATTAGCCAACGACCTCAACGAGTATGTTTGTTTTGCAGCTTTGGTATTCTGAAGCATGACCATTCCGTTTTTATCGTCGGCATTGGTCAGTGCAAAAGCAGTTTCAGGTAACTGATCAAAGAATTTCTTTTTCGCTTTCAGGTACTCGGCAAAAGTCAGGTGGTAATCCAAATGGTCGTGAGTCAGATTGGTGAAAATTCCGCCGTCAAAAGCAATTCCGCTGATCCGATCCTGATCAATTGCATGAGAACTAACTTCCATGAAACAATACTCGCAACCAGCTTTAACCATCTTTGCCATCAATTCCTGAATTTGCAAAGCATCAGGAGTGGTATGTGTAGCATGAAATTCATCGTCGCCAACGTAATATTTTATGGTAGAAATCAATCCAACCTGGTAACCAAGTATTGTAAAAGTTTTATAAAGAAGCGATGCAATGGTAGTTTTACCATTGGTTCCGGTAACGCCAATCACTTTCAGGTTCGAAGAAGGATTGTCGAAATAAGCTGAGGCTATCTTACCTAAATTTGGTTGTGTGCCTGCAATTTTCACCAATACCACTCCGGAAGGAAAATCTTCAGGAACATCTTCGCATACAACCGCAACGGCGCCCAAAGCAATGGCTTTTGAAATGTACTGATGTCCATCAACATGCGAACCTTTCACAGCAACAAACAAGTCACCGGCTATAACTGCCCGCGAATCGAACTGAATTCCGGTAATCATGACCGATAAATCGCCTCTTGATTCGAACAATTCAATGCCATCTATAAGATCAAATAAAGGCTTCATTACTGTGTTTTTTTAGTTGGTTCCGTATTTTTCTTTGCTGCCTGATTCTTTTTATCCAATGCTTTCTGAGCTGCAACCTTTGCCTTCCAACGGTCGATAGCCGCTTGATCTGGTTTTGATTTTTGAGCTGCAACCTTTGCCTTCCACTTATTAATAGCCTCCTGAGTTGGTTTTGCTTTTGTTTTAGTTGCTGGTTTTTGACCGGTTTTTGTGACGGTCGATGGATTCGCTATAACTGGAGCTGCTACAACCGGACCAGTCACTTTCTTTTCTTCTTTGGGTCGTGTTTCAATGGGGACAGCCGACAAAATGGGTCCCTGTATCGAATCAGCTTTGGCGATACTGTCATTTCTCATGATTTCAAGTTCATCGAATCCCAGTTCCAAAGTAATAAGCTCACCCTTTGAGCAAGGCGATCCAGGGGTTGGCAACTGTCGGTATATGCGACCGAAGCCATTCGATTTTGTCCGGTAGCCAGCTTTTTCCAAAAGATAAACGGCATCGCTGGCACCCATCCCAATTACATCCGGAAGAAGTCCCGGTATGTCGTTCACTCCATTGATATAAACGGTCATGGTATCGTAGGCAATAGCCACACGGTCGGCGGTCATGTTTTGCGATTGGGTTTTAATACCCAAATCCCGAGAAAAAAGCATAACATCTTCTTTCAAACCAGGCTTAACAGCCGGAACTTCATTGTATGGAGGAATGGAATCGGCTGCCGGTTCAAGATATGCAGCATAGACTTTATCAGCTATCCCTTTGAAAACCGGTCCGGCAACCGAACCTCCGTAGTATGCTCCTTTTGGACCCACAATAACTACGATAATACTGTATTTCGGATCATCAGCCGGGAAATATCCGCAAAACGAAGCCTGGTATTTTTTCACTCCACCGACCCCATAACCTCTATTATCATCGGCAATTACTGCAGTTCCTGTTTTTCCGGCAAGTGTATAATATTTATTTTTCAGAGACTTACCTGTACCTCTAATCACAACACCCTTGAGCATGTCCTGTGCTTTTCCCAAGGTTGATTTTGAGCAAATAGACGGATTGGTTATTTCTGTTTTAAACTTCCTGATTTGAATACCGTTTTCTCTGATTTCTTCAATAAATTTTGGCTTTACCATCACACCGTTGTTTGCAACTGCATTGTAAAATGTCAGTGTTTGAATCGGAGTTATTTTAATTTCGTATCCATGCGCAATCCATGCCAGTGAAGGTCCCCACCAGTCAGGATCGGTCGGATATTTGATGCGCGGCTCAGCTTCACCGAGGAATCCAAGTCCCAGCTGCTTATTCAAGCCGAAACTGTATATGCGGTCGATAAATTCTTTTTCTTTGCCTTCGTAATATTTACAAATAATTTTAGCCGTACCAATATTTGAAGAGAGTTCAAATGTTTTTTTCAAGCTGATTAGTCCATGGCCTCCATGATCGTAATCGCTGTCTTTCATCTTCTGACCTTTATACTCCCAAATTCCGCGACCGGTATCGACCAAATCTGAAGTATCAGCATAACCTTCGTCCATCGCTGCTACCAGCGACATCAGTTTAAAGGTTGAACCCGGCTCGCTGCATCCTGCATGGCCAAAAGCAAAATTGTAAGTTTCGCCATAAGTGCCATCTTTTTTACGGCCCATGTTGGCAATGGCTTTTATATTACCGGTTTTAACTTCCATCACAATGGCTGTACCCCACTCGGCCTGACTGATTTCCATTTGTTTGCCCAAAGAGCTTTGGGCATAATCCTGAAGGTTTACATTGATGGTAGTAATCACGTCTTTCCCTTCCTGTGGTTCAACCAGTGGGGTGTTGATCCAACTTCCGGAGAAATTACGTTTGAGCGCCAAACCATTGACCCCGGCAAGGTAGTTCTCCGATAAACCTTCAACACCTGTATAACCAACATTTCCGTGAACGCCACCAAATACACCTTTATTTAAAACACCGATGGTCCGGCTGGCTAAATCTCCGTGTGGCAAAATACGCCTGTTTTCGGTTACAGCAATTAAACCTGATCCAAACCGACTACGCGACATAGATTTTAACTGCCTAAATTCCTGAAATTTATTGTGATCGACTTGCTGCGGATTGATTAAAAACCACCTGTTTTTCTTGTCAAATGCAGTTTTTATCCGAATCCGGAAATCAGTTGCCGAAAATCCAAAAAAGTCAGCCATCTCGGTGACAAGTCCTTCTGATTCTTTGGAGAAAATCTCAATAATTTTAGGAGCCTGCATATCGAGCCTCAACTCGTAGTATGGCACCGAGGTCGACAAAACACTTCCGTCGTCGGCACAAATATTTCCGCGTTTGGCCCATATTTCGGTGGTATTGCTTTTCAGGTCTTTAGCAATTTCTTGCCACTTTTCGGTATCCATATTCTGTATCAGGAGAATACGACCAACGATAACAAGTCCGAATAAGGCGATCGCAAAATAGACGACACCAAATCGTATGGTTATGGCTTTCCTGATTTCCATTATTTACTCTCCAGTTTTTTTACTTTAATCCTTTTTGCCGGTTCAACAGGTTCAATCAGATCAATTTTACGTTCAATCACTCTTCTGGAAACTTCCGAAGGGCGGTTGATGTACATGAGCTGTGTTTCGTGAATAACCGATTCTGTTTTATATTCTTTGAGCGAATCGCGCACCATTTCCATTTTACGGATGGTCTTTTCGGTCCAATACCTGTTGGTAATGAGTGCGATACCCAGAAGTGCCAGAAAAAATACGAAAGGCAACTGTTTAGTCACCTGGTCGCTTGCCAGAATGGTACCTCCCAGGATACTTTTAAAATTCCGGGCCGAGATTCGTTTGTTCTTTTTTTCTTTTAGCTCAGTCATGCGTTCTTTTCTGCAATTCTCAATTTACCACTTCGCGCTCTTGGATTCCGCTCAATTTCTTCGTCGGTCGGCACAATCACCTTTCGGTTTATGGCAGTCAAAGGAGATTCAACATTTCCGAAGAAATCCTTTTCCTGTTTTCCGGAAAGATCGCCTGAGCGGATAAAATTTTTGACCATGCGGTCTTCGAGCGAATGATAGGTGATGACCACCAACCGCCCACCTGGTTTTAGCAATTGTATGCTTTGTTCAAGAAACTCGTGCAAAACATCCATTTCGTTGTTGGTTTCGATGCGTAAAGCCTGAAAAACTTTGGCCAGATATTTTGATTCCTGAAGACGCGGCACACAAGGTGCGATAGCCTCCCGAAACTGCTCGATTGTTTTTACAGGATTATTGTTCCGGGCCGAAACCAATTGTTTTGCCAATCGACCTGCATTATCAATTTCGCCGTATTCGCGAAACATTGTCCGGAGTTGATCTTCGGAATAGGTATTCACCAAATCGGCAGCTGTTTGCGACGAATCGCGATTCATCCGCATATCGAGGTCGCCATCGAATCGGAAGGAAAATCCGCGTTCAGCAACGTCAAAATCGTGCGACGAAACACCGAGATCGGCCAATATGCCATCAACTTGTTCCACATCGTAATACCTCAAAAAATTCCGGATGTATTTAAAATTGTGTCGGATGAAAAAGAAGCGATCGTCATGAATAATATTTGCCGAAGCATCTTCGTCCTGATCGAAAGCAAAAAGACGACCCGTTTTTAAACGACTGAAAATTTCGCGCGAATGACCACCGCCACCAAAAGTAACGTCAACATAATCGCCATCAGTCTTAATTTCCAGTCCGTCGACACTTTCGGTCAACAAAACGGGCACATGATATTCTCTTTCCACTTTGATTAATCTTCATTACCTCCAACAATACGATCGAATAAACTCGCGTAATCGACCCATGTTTGCGTGTAATTGCTGTATTCTGCGGCATCCCATAATCTGATTCGGTTGCCCTGCCCGGTAAACATCACCTCTCTTTTTATGCCAACCATCTCCAAAAAAACATTCGGGATGTTCATCCTGCAACTTTCAGGCACCTGAATGATTTTAAAATTGTTGTAAAAAATATCGAGAATCATGCTGTGCTGCTTGTTGTCCCGATTAAGTTTTGATGTCACCTGCAGAATACGCTTATCCCACTCTTCCATGGTGTAGATATTCAAACACTTTTCATGAGGATCCTTCTCGACAGCCAATTGGCCACCGGGGACACTGCCACCCATATCATTCTTATAATCGGCTGGCAGCACTACCCTACCTTTTTCATCAAAGGTTGCTTCTTTTTTAGAGGAGAAGTTCATTGTTTTTTCAAGTGCCTAAAATCCAATTCCAAAAGTAATAAAAATCAATTAAAGTCAGGCACAGTATTCCACTTTATGCCCTTTTAAGTCACCCAAAGATACCGAAAAAATGTTTATAAAATGTTCACAACGTGTGAATAAATATCACATTCGGAACTTATATCACTGATTTACATTCTATTGAATATTTGATTTTTTACACGGAAAGTCGTTAATAAAACTTTTAGACATACAAAGTTAATCATCCAAAGAAACTTCGGAAGAAGATCTATCCGATTGTTAATAAATATACAAAACCCACGAGAAAAAGTTGTGTTTCACTTTTCAGAAACCAACATCAATCAATTATTATTCTGCATATTACACATTTTTATCCTGACATAAATCGATATTTCAGAACTTTCATTGCTTACCTTTTTCGGTTCGTATTCAGTATTGGTAATTTCGAATCCGTCCGGAGTAAACTGAATTCAGCGGCGGCAATAAAAACAACCAACTGTACATTCGCTATTCATTTATTTTATATTTTCGGCATCAAATTAAAAACCAGTAATGAACTCTGTAATTCAAGAGCCCGTAGAACTAATCAATATCAGGGAAATGTTTCAGATGAAGAATCCGACGCTTGCCAAACGGCTACCAGGATTCGTGTACCGGTACATCACCCGCATCATGCACATCGACGAAATCAATGAGCTTTTGATCAATCATGGCAACGAACGCGGAATTGAATTTGCCCGGAGCATGGTGAAACATTTTAATGTACACGAAACAATTTTAGGCGCAGAAAATATTCCTTTGTCAGGTCGGTTTATTTTTGCATCCAACCATCCTTTGGGCGGGTTCGATGCCCTTTTGATGCTTTGCAATATCGATCGCATACTGGGAGAAACCATCACGTTGGTGAATGATGTACTCATGAGCATTCCACAGCTTGCCCCGATTTTTGTCCCCCTGAATAAACATGGTGGCCATAGCAAAGAGGTGATCCGACAAATTCACGAAGCCTATTCTTCGGACAAACAAATCCTGATCTTTCCCTCCGGATTTGCTTCACGAAAGATCAAAGGAAAAGTTCAGGATTTTGTATGGAAGAAGCATTTTATTGCCAAATCAATAGAATTCCAACGCGATGTAATTCCTGTTCATGTCAGCGGACGAAACTCCAATTTTTTTTACCGGCTTGCTAATTTTCGCGCCTTCTTCAGAATGAAATGGAACCTCGAAATGTTTTATCTGGCCGACGAAACCTTCAGTCATAAAAACCAGAAATTCACTATTACTTTTGGTAAACCTATACCTTATACTCATTTTGATAAAAGCAAAACCTTGGATCAATGGGCAAGTGAAGTGAAAGACATGGTGTACAAATTACCAAAAGAGTCATAAAGACAATATTAAACTTGTTGAAAATCCAATTCTGATCATTTTTTTTTAATTTTGCACCTTGATTAAATCAGATTATAGAGTATGAAGGACATCATTGCACCTGTGCCAAAAGAAGCCTTGCTTGCTGAATTGACACCGGACAAATTAATGCGGAAGACAAATAAAGCTGAAAACGAAATATACATCATAACCTATCAGGATTCGCCCAATGTCATGCGCGAAATAGGACGTGTACGGGAAATAACTTTTCGCGATGCAGGTGGTGGTATGGGAGAAGAAGTTGACATTGACGAGTACGACACCTGCGAAGATCCTTACAAGCAACTGATCGTATGGGATCCGCAAGCGCTCGAAATCATTGGTGGTTACCGGTATATATTATGCAAGGATGTTCCGGTTAAAAACGGAGTTGTACAGCTTGCAACCACACATTTATTCAATTTTTCAGAAAAATTCATCACCGATTATCTTCCCTATACCCTGGAATTAGGCCGTTCGTTTGTTCAGCCGCATTACCAGTCGAGCAAGGCTGGAGCAAAAGCTTTGTTTGCACTCGATAATTTGTGGGACGGACTGGGCGCATTGATCGTGGATCATCCCGAAATCAAATATTTCTTCGGAAAAGTAACCATGTACACCCATTTTCACACCAAGGCCCGTAACCTGATCATGTACTTCTTCATGAAATACTTCAACGACACGGAGAATCTGGTCACACCAATCCATCCTCTGGATCTGGGAATCGACGTGACAGAAATGAAGAAAGTCTTTAATGGTGGCTCGTACAAAGAAGACTACAAAATACTTTCACAAAAAGTGCGCGAATTTGGGGAGAATATCCCTCCGCTGATTAACTCTTACATGAATCTGAGCCCGTCGATGAAAACCTTTGGAACTGTAATTAACGACCATTTTGGCGATGTGGAAGAAACCGCTATCATTTTAACCATTTCGGATATCTACGAAGCGAAAACCGACCGCCACATTGAAACCTATTTGCGCACCAAAGAAACAAATGACTGGCCTTTACCAGAATAATTCAAATCATGCCGTACTATAAAGAACACGAAAAATTCCACGTTGCTGTCGACTGCATCATTTTTGGATACGATGAAGGAGGCCGCGAATTAAAAGTTCTTCTGCTGAAACGAAATTTTCAGCCGGCAAAGGGTGAATGGTCTCTGATGGGTGGATTCCTGAAAAGCAATGAAGCGGTTGATGAAGCTGCCAAGCGCATCCTGAATCAGCTTACCGGACTTTCGGATGTATACATGGAGCAATTGTACACGTTTGGAGAAGTTGACCGCGATCCGGGTGCACGAATTCTTTCGGTTGCCTATTTCGCCCTGATTAAAATAAATGCCTCGGATCTGGAACTGGTAAAAACCCACGGAGCAACCTGGATTCCGATTTCGGCCATGCCAAAACTGATTTTCGATCACTCGGCAATGATTGATCGCGCATTGAAAAAACTTCAGATACGGGCCAGAACACAGCCAATCGGGTTCGAGCTTTTGCCCGATAAATTTACCATTCCACAGCTACAAGGCTTGTACGAAGCCATTTACAACAAGACACTCGACAAACGCAATTTTCGTCGCAAACTACTTTCGATGGATTTACTTGAGAAGCAGGAAGAAAAAGAAAAGGAATCATCGCGCAAGGGTGCCTGGTACTATCGCTTCGACTCCAATAAATACGAAGATTTACTGAAACGCGGATTTAATTTTGAGCTGTAGAAAATGTAAGATTCAAAGAAAGATGGCAAACCGGTGAACGATTTACCCTCTTTCTTTGCAATTAGGGTAGGATTGCGTTTAGCTTTCTACAAAGAATTGCTTTTCAAATTTCTGATTTCTTGTCAGCAAAGCATCGAAACCTGGCTTGCGGATATTTTGCAGTTATGCCGTCACGCATTAGGTTATTCGATATAAGGTCCAAGGAATTTATCACCATTAAAGTGGACTAAATGGTCGAGGTTATCCGATATCCAGACTTCTGTTTCCCAAGCTATTTCTGTGATAAATTGTCGAAACTTTTGTTTAGTTAAAAATGCAGTTACATAAACGATATCCGCGGTACAGTTTTTTGTTAACTTTTATAACTGTAAAAGTCTGACTTCACTTATCGGTCCTGAAGAATGAACTGCTTCAATAAGATAAAGCCAGTTCTTCTTTTTGGAATAGGCAATTACATCGGGCAATTCTTCATGGGAAATTTCAAAAAATAGTAATTTTTCAAGTTTCCCTTTTTCCAAATACAAATATTTGTCAGAAGTGTCTCCAACATATAGAACTTCTGCACCGTGTCCGAATCTAGGTAGAAACTCTTCAATTACTGCTTTCTGTAAAACATTGTGTTCCCCAGCTGAAAAGGAAAGTTCCCCGCCTGATGGAAGTAGAACGTCTACTTTTTGTATTGCTCGATCTCGCTTTAATTTTTGACTTAATGGCTCAATATTCTTCAACTTTTCTGAAACAGTGCGCCACCAATTTTCCGATCCAAAATCTCTAATAAGTTCGGCATAAGTTGGATTCAATGAATACCCTCGAGTAGAATCATTGGTTGCAGAATTCGGGCTTGATCTTAAAACTACTTCTGATAGTGTCAATAATTTCAAATCTTTTCTTCTAATGTCATCATAAGAGCCGGAACTGATCTTTTCATTGAAATGCTCGTTTACAAAATTGATTATGCCCCTTGTTTTCAATGAGTACCCACTATTCCAGTCTTTGGCAATTTTCAAATCTTCAATCACTTTGATGTCTCCACAAGCAAGAAATGCGATTGCCATTCTCTCAAGTCTTCTTGGCGAAGTATTTAGCGGTATACCAAAACAATCAAGGATAAAAAGAATGCTGTTTATAAGTTCCTGAACTTTAGTGGTTTTTTCTTTGAATGTTTTTGATTTATTTGGATTGATAAACTGTTTCATTTTCAAATAGATTTAGTTGTTCGTTTTCAGTTAAAAAATATTGGTTGTAGGACTCTCCAAGCAAGAAGTTTTTTATATTTTGAGCTAAATGAAATGCAAAAAATGGAGCTACTGCATTCCCGATTTGGTTGTATTGATGAGTTTCAGTTCCTGAAAAATCAAACCAATCAGGAAAGCTTTGTAGTCTTGCTGCTTCACGAACTGTTATTCTTCTTCTTCTTCCATCTTTAAGCCTTACCCGGTGCATATCTCCAGTTGCTCCAGCCAAATTCCTACAGGTCAAAGTTCTTGCAGGTCGATCTAAATACAAGTCTCTCGGATTGATGCATTTTGATGCTTTTTCATAATTTGCAACGTACTTGTCCATTGATTCCGTGAAAAATTTCGATTCATCGTCAAATTGGAATGCGAGTTTCCCTAATGCCTGACCTGCTGTAACTTTGCGATTAACTTTTCTCGGCAGACTGATTTTATTTTTTGATCCTACAACAACTATCCTTTCTCGATTTTGAGGTACTTCAAAATCCAAAGCATTTAACAATGCATAATTAATATTGTAGCCTAATTTTTCAAGTTCTTGAATAACTTCCTTTAAATACCACTTGTTTTTATATAGCATACCACGTACATTTTCAAACAGCAGTATTTCTGGATTCAATTGTTCGATTGCAGATAAGAAAATTGGAAATCCATCTCTTGAGTCTTTAAGTCCAAGTTGATTTCCTCCAACGCTAAATGGTTGACAAGGTGGACCACCAATTACAATATCAGCTTTTGGATATATATATTCGGTTGTCAATTTTACGTTTATACATTTTCCAATCAAATTTTTATTGTATGTGTTGCAAGCATTTTCATCCATTTCAAATCCAATGGTCTTAAATCCATTTGCTTCAAATCCAAGCGAAAGCCCACCACACCCAGCAAAAAGGTCAACAACTGTTTTATTTAATTCAGTGTCAACCCATGGTTTTAATTTATCATTTATTTCTTCCCAGTATTCCATTTTACGAAGATACGAATTTCAAAAAAAAAATCACTCAAGTTAAACGCAGTATGTTCAAAAATGCTCCTAGCATAAGGCATAACTTTTAACTATCACTAAATATGCCACTTTCCTGATCTTTCAATTCTGTTAATCAGCGTTAATTAATCTGGAATAGTTGAGATGTGACTCAAAGAAAATAAAAAAGGGATTCCATCTCTTTTCTCAAGATAAAATCCCTCTGTGTATAATATTTCTGCCTTCGATACGGTCCGCTACTCGGGCAACGGTGTGTTGATCGGAGCCGTTGCCTGAGTTCGTCGAAGGCAACTTGAACCTGAAACCTGAAACTTGAAACTTTGAACTAGTACGCTCTTCCCTCTTTGCCTTCCACGTAGTTGATAAACGAAGTGTTGACCACCTTGTTCCCACCGGGGGTTGGGTAGTTTCCGGTAAAATACCAGTCACCGGTGTCGTTCGGACAAGCCTCGTGCAGGTTTTCGATGGTCTGGTATATAATTTCCACATCGGCAACGCAGTCTTCCGGTTTCAACAGTTCAGCAATCTTGGCTGATACTTCTTCGGCTTTAAACGGCTTGTAGATTTCTTTCACGTAGTTTACGATTTCCTCTTTGGGCAGGTTTTCCTGCTCTTTGCATTTGCGATAAACGTCGTCAATCAGTTTTTCCTGATTGGTTTCTTTCAGCAGTGCAATGGTTGCAGTGAATGCAATGAATTTTTCGAGTACAGCCATATCAATTCCGTAGCAATCGGGATAGCGAATTTGCGGCGCCGATGAAACCACAATGATTTTCTTAGGGTGCAGACGATCGAGAATTTTCAGGATACTTTTTTTCAGGGTCGTACCGCGAACAATCGAATCGTCGATAATCACCAACGTGTCGATTTCGTTGCGGATGATGCCATAAGTCACATCGTAAACGTGGGCAACCAGATCGTCGCGGCTTGCATCGTCGGCAATAAAAGTGCGGAGTTTCACGTCTTTGATCGCCAGTTTTTCCACGCGTGGTTCAACGGATAAAACAGCCTCCATTTCAGCAGTTGTGATGGAGCCGTTACGCTCTTTCAGTTGTTTGATTTTCCAATCGACGCAATATTGCCTGACACCCTGAACCAAGCCATAGAATGCGGTTTCGGAAGTATTCGGGATAAATGAGAACACGGTATCTTCGATGTTGTAATCAATCGATTTCAGGATAGCAGGAGATAACAAACGACCGAGCTTTTTGCGTTCCTGATAAATATCTTTGTCGCTTCCACGCGAAAAATAAATACGTTCGAATGAACAGGACCGGCGGGTATGAGGTACACGAATCATCTTGCTTGAAACCGATCCATCTTTTTTGATGATCACAGCTTCACCGGGTTTTACTTCGCAAACCGCATCAGACTTCACATTCATCACCGTTTGTATCACAGGACGCTCCGAAGCCACCACAACAATTTCATCGTCGTAGTAATAAAATGCAGGACGAATTCCCCAGGGATCGCGCATCACAAAAGCATCACCATGACCGAACATCCCGGCAATGGCATATCCGCCATCCCAGTCTTTACTCGAATTTTCGAGCACTTTCTGAACGTCCAGATTTTTTTCAATCAGTGGCGATATTTCGCGGTTCGAATATCCTTCGTTCTTATAATTCCTGAAATGCATTTGGTTTTCTTCGTCAAGGAAATGACCTACTTTTTCAAGTATTGTGACCGTATCGGTGTATGCTTTCGGATGTTGACCCAACCCAATCAGCTTGCGGAAAAGCTCGTCGGTATTGGTCAGATTAAAGTTTCCGGCCAAAACCAGCGTTCTCGATTTCCAGTTGTTCTGGCGCATTACCGGGTGAACAAACTCAATGCTGTTCCGTCCGAAAGTTCCATAGCGCAAATGTCCAAGGTAAACTTCGCCCGAGAACGGAACATTCTGATAAATCCACCGGACATCAGCATCCTTCGGTTTATTTTTTTCAGCCTTTTTGATTCCTTTGGCTACCTTATCGAAAATATTTTTAATCGGATTTTGTTCAATCGAGCGATGTCGGTTGATGTATTCCTGACCCGGATCGAGTTCCATCTTCACATTTACAATTCCGGCTCCGTCTTGTCCGCGATTGTGCTGTTTTTCCATTAGCAGATACAGCTTATTCAGCCCATATTGCCAGGTTCCGTATTTTTCATAGTAATATTCAAGCGGCTTACGCAACCGTATCAATGCAATTCCACACTCATGCTTAATCAATTCGCTCATTGTTCTTCGGTTTGTTCCAATCGTTCAGGATAGATTTCAGGATATCGGATATTATCTTTAACTATAAACGCATTCGGGTATTTTGATGCAATGTTTGCTTTGGTTTTCAGCGCCTCGCTCTTGTTTCGGAAATCGCCAATACGCACTTTAAAATTGGGAGTCTGAAACAGCATGTAGCTTGGAATAGTCGGGAAAATCAGGTTGAATTCGTTTCGAACCCGAACAGATTGTTGCCGGGCACTACTTTCTGAACTGAAGAAAATTTCGAGCCGGTAACCATCAATTCCTTGTTTCCGCTGATTAATTTGTGAATGTCGTAGGAGTAAATCGGTGATTCGCGGGTCTTGATAGATTTGTAGTTTGCCCAGAAGTTCTTCCATTTTTGCGGTTTGGCTCGTTAAACCTGAAGCCATGCCAAGTGTATCATTTTGAGCATAGCCCAGCGAATTCCAGAGTAAAAAACAGAAGATGACACTACACAAATACCTCATACGATCAGTTTTTGAGTGTGCAAATATACGATTTTAATGCAAGTTCAATGAATTGCCCTTCAACTATTGATTTCAGAAATTCTGATAAAACAAGGCAGTAAAACCATTAAATATCAATTCATTCATAGAATCTATCCAATAGAAATACCACTCAAAACAAAACTCAATTGAAAGGTTTTTTTTCTGAATGTTAATTTTTTGTTTTTCAATTTTCTATTTTCAATTCTTCTTGCTAATTCCTGAAAAAAAGTGAGATTTGCATCAACAAGACCATCTGCGACTTGGAACAGAAAATCAAAAACATTTCAATATGAGTAATTTAATCGACAATTTTAACGACTACCGCACCCGAATGAACGAAAGAATTTTGGCGGCTGACAATAAAGTGATGAAACGCATTTACAGTATAGATACACTGACTTATCAGGATGGTGCGCTAACTACCAAAACCAAGGAAATGCTTGGACTGGTTTCATCTATGGTTTTACGCTGCGACGATTGTGTCAAATATCATCTCGGAAAATGCTACGAACTGGGCGTGACAACCGATGAGGTTTTCGAGATATTCTCGGTGGCCAATCTGGTTGGCGGAACCATCGTAATTCCACACACCCGCCGGGCTGTGGAATATTGGGAAGAATTGCAGAAGCGGTAATAATCTTCAATTCCTTGGATAATTGATCCGATGACTCGAGTCATCGGATCAATCGGATCCTTGCCGCCAATCGTAGCCTGTAATTTTTGAGGCTTACCTGAATAGTGAAAAAATCATACCTTTGAAGATAAATGTAAAAGAGAAATAATATGAATCTTTTAAATGTTTTGAGGGAAGAAAAATTAAGCGGTTTAAAAGGAGGCATATATCATCAAACACAAATAAAACTCACGTTTAATACAAATCGTATTGAGGGAAGTAAGCTATCTGAAGAGCAAACACGATATATTTACGAAACAAATACGATTTTTATAGAAAACGGTGAATCGACTGCAAGTGTAGATGATATTATTGAAGCAGTTAATCACTTTTCTTGCTTCGATTATATGTTAGATATTGCAGATGAGCCATTGTCGGAAAAACATATTAAAGAATTTCATAAATTATTAAAATTCAATACAACCGACTCAAAAAAAACATGGTTTCGTGTAGGCGATTATAAACAGAGACCAAATATTGTTGGAGGAATTGAAACTTCTTTACCTTCCGATGTGCCGTCGGACATGAAAAATTTGATTGAAACATATCACAACAATCCGGAAATTACGGTTAATGATATAATTGATTTTCATTTTCAGTTCGAACAGATACATCCGTTTCAAGATGGAAACGGCCGTGTAGGCAGATTAATTATTTTTAAAGAATGTTTGGCTCAGAATATTGTTCCGTTTATCATAGAAGACAACCACAAATTTTTCTATTACAGAGGCTTGGCAGAATTTCTCAAAGTGAAAGATTACTTGATTGACACTTGTTTATCGGCTCAGGATAATTATAAGAAAGTGATCGATTACTTTATTCCGGATCTCATTGTAGAAAAATAAATAACCAATATCGAATAATCAATAACCAATTTCCGACCCTTAACCCTCAACAATTTTCAAGTATACAATTCCGGATTCAGGAATGGAATAAACGCCATTTGAACGGCAGGCATGTACAATGATTTACGGGTAATTGCATCATTGGTAAGCAAGCCAACAGCACCGTTTTGCTGCTTCGAGTTACTTTTGGCAAATACCCGATCATCGGCATCGCCCAACTCCATTCCCTGATGCACCAAACGGGCCACTTCATGAGGGAGAAAAAATGAAGCTGTCCTCGCCTGCCCGGTTTTCATGCCGTTGCTGATCACAATCCAGGCAAAGGCCATCAATCCCGAAACGGTTTTTTCTACCCCACCTTCAATTCCTATATAAAAATCGCAGCCCGGAAATTGAACCTGAGCATTCTTTATCCGGATTTCAGCTCCCTGCATGGTTTCAGCATCGCTCATCGGCTGATCGGAAACACCACTTTCAACCGAAATGCCCATCAATTCAAACTCTTCAGGAATAAATACCGACAATCCTTCTTTTACTGCATCGAGCTTTACAGGATTTTTAGATGCCAACACTATTTTTATCATCGTTGAATAATTTCAATTCGCCGCACAAAATACGAAAAACAATGTTTGATAAACCAGACTGATCCGATGACTCCAAGTCATCGGATCAGTAAAAGTCACCTTACAGAAAGCTAATTTTCGTAATTTAGCGATCTCAAGATAAAAATAACGAAAAATGATTATCCGACAGGCAAACGAAACCGATTCGGCCAGCATTGTAGAATTTCAACTGGCCATGGCATGGGAAACCGAACAGTTCCAACTCAACGAACCTACTGTTATAAAAGGCGTTGCTGCAGTTTTTCAAGACGAATCAAAAGGTATTTATTATGTCGCCGAAACCGATGGGAAGGTTGTTGGTTCGCTGCTAACTACCTTCGAGTGGAGCGATTGGCGAAACGGAACAGTACTTTGGATTCAGTCGGTTTATGTTCGTCAGGAGTATCGCAAACGAAGCATTTTCAGCCGTTTGTACAAACACATTCAGGAAAAGGTCGCATTAAATCCTGACTTAAGGGGCATCCGCTTGTATGCCGATAAAACAAACACTGCCGCCCACAGAGTATACGAACATTTGGGCATGACCGCCGAACATTATCAGATGTTTGAGTGGATGAAGCAGTAATAGGAAAGAGTCAATAGTCATTCGAAAAGATTTTACCAATATCCAATGACCTTTTTTTTGATATAATTGTTTGAATAAGTATTTCAATCCATGATTAAGAAACCCATTTCGCCCGAAATTCGCCAACAGTTAATTTTCGCTCAGCGTGAAGAAATAACAGAGTACCATATTTATAACAAACTAGCCGGGCAAACACGCAATCCTGAGAATCAGAAAGTATTGAAACAGATTGCTTCCGATGAGCTGAGACATTATAAAATATGGGCTGCATACACCAACAAGGAAGTGTCGCCAAGTCATTGGGAAATCCGAAAATATTATTGGATTTCGAAAATTTTCGGACTCACATTCGGGCTGAAGCTGATGGAAAAAGGCGAAGAAAAAGCACAGATCAATTATGCACTTATTGCAACGGAAGTCCCCGAAGCTTTATTGGTAGCCAATGACGAAAACATGCACGAAAAAGAATTGCTTGGATTGATCCAGGAAGAGCATCTGAAATATATAGGTTCGATTGTTTTAGGTCTGAACGATGCGCTGGTTGAAATTCTGGGAACATTGGCCGGTTTAACCTTTGCCCTTCAAAATACCAAATTGGTTGCACTGGCCGGAATTATCACCGGCATTGCAGGCGCACTTTCGATGTCGTCATCCGAATATTTATCAACCAAGGCAGATGGCAAAGATGATCTGGCTATCAAATCCGCTGTTTTTACGGGTATTGCCTATGTAACTGCAGTAGTATTTCTGGTCGCACCTTTCCTGATTTTCACGTCGGTGTTTATCGCCTTGTTGGTGTCACTTTTTGCATCAATTCTGATTGTATTTTTGTTTACCTATTATATTTCGGTTGCAAACGACCAGCCTTTCCGCAAACGTTTCACCGAGATGGTGGTTTTAAGCACCGTGGTTGGTTTAATTTCATTCGGATTAGGGTATGTCGTTAGGATTATTTTCGGCATTGATGTATAAGGAGAAGCCCCCTTCCTGTTCCCCCAAAAGGGGAAAGCCTTGGTCTTGATGTTTCTGATCATTTATATTTTAAAGAAAAGACTAAATTGATTTATGAATACAAAAAAGATGACTGGAACAATGAAACTTTCGAATTCCGGTTCGTTTTCCCCCTCCTTCGGAGGGGTTAGGGGAGGCCGTCTGTTAAAACTCATCCAACAGGGTGAGCATCAAACGCAGGATTTTAAATACTGCATCAGCGACTCTCGTAAGATAGCCCGGTCGCTGGTTGCTTTTGCCAATACCGATGGCGGACGGCTACTTGTTGGAGTGAAAGATAATGGCCGAATTGCCGGAGTCTGGTCCGACGAAGAATATTACATGGTTGAATCGGCGGCCAGAATTTATTCGAATCCACCGGTTGAATTTACAACACGGCAACATTTGATCGATGGGAAAACAGTTCTGGAAGTGATGATTGATCCAAGTAACGAGAAACCTCATTTCGCCCGCGACGAAGAAGGAAAATGGTGGGCCTATTTCAGGAAAGTCGACGAAAACCGGCTGGCTAACAAAATCATGATTGAAGTCTGGAAGCACCAGAAAGGAAAAGAAGGTACTTTGATAAATTTTACAGAAGCCGAAAAATGCCTGCTCGATTACCTCGAAGCCAATGAAAAGATTTCGGTTAGCAAATACGCCCGCATGGCACATGTGAGTTATAAAAAAGCGGAGCAAGTCATCATTAATTTTCGCACCTTAAACATATTGAAAGATGTTGTTGGCGAAAGTCGGATTGATTACTGCATCAACGAAGAGTTTGACCGGCAGGTTTGGGAATCCAAAGTAAAACATTGAAACTACGGTTTCGCCTAATCAGGTAAAATGTCACCGACTTTTAACAAAATTGCTTAAATAAAGAAGATTAATTCAATTACTTTTACCGCTTCCAAATTCTCAAGCAGATTAAATTAAAAACGAAATAACACTATGAAAATGAAAATAAGATCATTCCTATTTATTGCATCGTTGATTGTCTCACAGCAACTTTACAGTCAGGAAAACTATAAAACTGTTTCCAAAGAAGATTCAACAAAAATTTATTACGGCGGAAAACCGTATAAAGTTGAAACATTCACTCAGAAATTCAAATCTGACAGACCGAAAAATGTAATCATGATGATTGGTGATGGAATGGGCGTTTCGCAGGTTTTTGCCGCACTGACTGCCAACGGTGGCCACCTTTTTCTGGATAACTTTAAACAAATCGGTTTTTCGAAAACCCAGTCATCCGACAATTACATTACCGACTCAGGAGCCGGTGGCACAGCACTTTCAACGGGTCAAAAAACTTATAATGGCGCGATTGGAGTAAATACCGACACCGTTGTAATCAAAACAATTCTGGAAATGGCTGAAGAAAACGGATTGTCTACCGGATTAGTTTCAACATCGGCCATTACACATGCCACGCCCGCATCGTACATTGCCCATCAGGGAAGCCGCGGAAGTTACGAAGACATTGCTGCCGACTTCCTAAAAACCGACATCGATGTGTTTATTGGTGGCGGTTATAAACATTTTACAGTACGTGCCGACAAGCGCGACCTGACCAAAGAACTTCAGGAAAAGGGCTATCAGGTATTGCGAAATATGGACGAAATTTATCAGGTAAAACAGGGCAAACTGGCAGGTTTAACTGCCGAGGAGCACAACGATCCGTCCGGAAAACGTTTGATGAGCCTTCCCCGATCAACCGAAACCGCATTGAATATTCTGGATCAAAACAAAAAAGGATTTTTCATCATGATTGAAGGATCGCAAATTGACTGGGGTGGACATGCAAACAATACCATCTACATTGTCAACGAAATGCTCGATTTCGATCAGGCCATTGGAAAAGCCCTGGAGTTTGCCGCCAACGACGGAGAAACACTCATTATTGTAACGGCTGACCACGAAACAGGAGGAATGGCTCTGGTCGGGGGCGATATAAAAAGCGGAGTAGTCAAAGGTGCCTTTCCTACGGGCGATCATACCGCAGTGATGGTTCCGGTTTTTTCGTACGGGCCTGGCTCTGAAAATTTTACGGGGATCATGGAAAATACGGATATAGCAAAAAAGATTATCAAATTGCTGGATTTTTAAGAGGTCATACAATCCTTTTTAAAGAAACTATGGATAGAACGCTTTCGTTTTATCCATAGTTTTTTACTTTTAGCCTCTCAAACATTTTCTGATATGAAAAATTGGTCTCTCGGGTATCAACTGCTCCGGTATTACGTTCGGTTTGCGCTCTGGCTTTCTCAC
>JBBQMW010000004.1:0-62698 GCA_038329265.1 Bacteroidales bacterium
GCATTCTGGAAACGAAACAATCCCATTTATAATGAATAATATTCAAAACACAAGCACCTGGTTTTTAGACCAACTCGCTGTTTTTCAAGCAGCAAACAGCGACTACCAATCGATAAAGAACAATTTTGTCATTCGGCAAACCGAATTTTCAATTATCATCGATGCCATACAAAACAAGAAAACCAATGATCCGCTTCAGCACGAACTGATATTGGGACGCAGGGGAAGTGGAAAATCCACTTTGCTAAAACGCATTGAAATAGAGATAGTTGAAAACAAAAAACTCAACAAGAAATTTATCGCCATCAATTTAGCCGAAGAGCAGGCCGGCGTTTATCGTTTGTTCGATTTGTGGGAACAGGTTTTGGAGGAACTAAAACATCAATTAAACATCGAAATCACCATTCAGGATTATACTTCTTTTGACGATAATCAGACATATACACGCTATTTGTACACCGTAATACATGAAGCCTGTACCAAAAGCAAAAAGAGAATTGTATTGCTTTTGGATAATTTTGACCGGATTGTTGAAAATTTTACCGACGATGGAAGCTTATTACGCGAAACGCTCATCAATTACAATGATATTCAGATTATTGCCGGAAGTACGCGCATGGACGAGCATTTTTGGCGGCACGATATGCCTTTTTACGAATTTTTCAGAAGGCATCGTCTCGAAGCTTTGAGTCGCGAAGAAATCAACCTGTTGCTCAATCATTGGAGCGATTCGCTTGGAATTCCGGCACTTAAAGATTTTGTGAAAAACAATCCGGGGAAAATAGAAAACATCCGGATTTTAACCGATGGGTTGCCCCGCACCTTGCAGTTTTTTATACAAATTGTTTTGCAAAAATCGGAAACCAGCACCTACGAATACCTAAAAAAAACAATGGACAATGTAAGTCCGTTGTTCCAGGAAAGGTTAAACGCATTGCCGCCTCAACTCCGGAAAACGGTGCTGGAAATGTCGTTTATTTGGGAAGCCTGCACCACCAAACAATTGGTTGAAAAAGCCCGGATGGAAAGCAAATTGATTTCGGCCAACCTGAATACCTTGGTTGATAAAGGCTTGGTTGATAAAATAGAAACCAACAAAAAACAGCATTTGTACCGCATTTCGGAGCGATTTTTCAATATGTGGCTGATGATTACACAAGGCAACCCAGAACAGAAACGAAAAGCCAAATGGTTGAGTATTTTTTTGGAAAACTGGTACGATGGCACCGATTTTAAAAGACTTACTAACGAACACATTGCCAGCTTAAGAAGCGGAAATACCAATTTGAACAATTCGCTTATATTCTCCAAGGCATTGAGCCAGAGTAAGTACATTTCATTAGCCGAAAGAGATACTATTATTGAACTTACTGAAGGCATGAAATGCAAAAATTCAGAAAATTGTTTGATTGAACTGCCTGAAAAATACAGCGATATTCAAAAAAAAATATACAAATATGTTGAGAAAAAAAACTTCTCAAAAGCCATTAAAGTTACAGAAACAATTGAAAACGAAGCAGATGGAATAAAATATTTTATATTGGGTTACTTAAACAAAGCACAAGGAAAAAATAATGAAGCAGAAAGCTATTACCTAATGGCTATTGAAAAAGGACATAACGTTGCTATGTTCAATCTGGCTAATTTGTACAATAATCAGGAGAAATATTCTAATGCTGAAAAGTATTACTTGTTGGCGATTGAAAAAGGACATACCGGTGCTTTAAACAATCTGGCTCTTTTGTATAAGAATCAAGAAAAATTCCTTGATGCTGAAAAGTATTACCTGTTGGCGATTGAAAAAGGACATACTAATGCTTTATACAACCTGGCTGTTTTGTACCATAATCTGGAGAGATTTCCTGAAGCTGAAAAATATTACTTGTTGGCTATTGAAAAAGGAGATACTGATGCTTTAAACAATCTGGCTCTTTTGTACTATAATCTGGAGAGATTTACTGAAGCTGAAAAGTATTACTTGTTGGCTATTGAAAAAGGAGATAACGATGCTTTAAACAATCTGGCTGTTTTGTACCATAATCTGGAGAGATTTCCTGATGCTGAAAAGTATTACTTGTTGGCGATTGAAAAAGGACATACTGGTGCTTTATACATTCTGGCTAATTTGTACAAGAATCAAGAAAAATTCCTTGATGCTGAAAAGTATTATCTGTTGGCGATTGAAAAAGGAGATACTAATGCTTTTAATAATCTCTCAATTTTATATTACCAAACCAATACCAATAAAGCAAAGTCACTAGAATATATTAATAAAGTATGTGAAATAGAAAATAAAATTACCCGCAAAGAAAATCAACTTATCATCGAACTTTGGAATGGTGTTTTTAACGATGTAGAAAACCGGATTATCGCTATTGCACAAGAAAAAAAAGGCGAAAGTCTGGAAGAATTCATTATTGATTTGCTGGTTCAGCAGCAAAAAAATCTGGTTTTACGACTGTTCCAAAACCAGGAATTGGGATTACAGCTTCAGGAAAAATATGTGGTTTTGTATTATGCAACCCAGCTTCTCTGCAATGTACAAGATGAAAATCTCAAGCTAAGAATTCCACCTGAGATACAATCTACCATTGAAGATGTATTGGTTAAAATATCGGCTCAACAGCAATTCTACTCAGCCAGTAACATTACAATATCAACAACTACTTGATACAGAACAGGTTGTATAATATTCTATTTTTCATCAAAAAAAGCCGCCTCCCATTCAGGAAAGCGGCTTTTGTTATTTTTTCTCCCTCCCCACGGGGAGGGTTGGGGAGGGGCTACTCGTGTGCAGCGATCAGTACTTCCAGAATTTTCTTTCCGGCAGCGGCAACGTTGGTGCCAGGACCAAAAATGGCTACAACACCGGCATCGTATAGAAATTGGTAATCCTGAGCAGGAATTACACCACCGGCAATCACCATGATGTCTTCGCGACCCAGTTTTTTCAATTCAGCAATTACAGAAGGCACAAGTGTTTTGTGTCCTGCAGCCAGTGACGAAACGCCCAACACATGCACGTCGTTTTCAACGGCCTGTTTGGCGGCTTCTTCCGGAGTCTGGAACAGCGGTCCCATGTCAACATCAAAACCTAAATCGGCATAACCGGTAGCAACAACTTTTGCACCGCGGTCGTGTCCGTCCTGACCCATTTTGGCGATCATGATACGTGGCTGACGGCCTTCTAATTTGGCAAATTTGGTAGCCAGATCCTGCGCTTCCTTGAAGGTAGAATCGTTTTTACTTTCTGCTGAATACACGCCTGAAATAGTTCTAATGATTGCTTTATAACGTCCAACATGTTTTTCGCATGCGTAAGAAATTTCGCCCAATGAAGCGCGTTTCTGTGCTGCAACGATAGCCAGTTCCAACAAGTTACCTTCGCCGGTTTCAACACATTTGCTGAGTACTTCCAGAGCTGCCTGACATTCGGTTTCGTTGCGTTCGGCACGCAATTTATTCAATCTTTCGATCTGCGACAAACGAACAGCGGTATTGTCGATTTCGAGAATATCAATCGGATCTTCTTTTTCGAGGCGGTATTTGTTTACCCCCACGATGGTCTGAGTTCCGCTGTCGATGCGACCCTGTGTGCGGGCTGCAGCTTCTTCAATGCGCATTTTCGGAACTCCGGTTTCAACGGCTTTCGACATGCCACCGAGTCTCTCAACTTCTTCGATCAATTCCCAGGCTTTATGAACCAGTTCGTTGGTCAATGTTTCAACGTAATACGACCCCCCCCAAGGATCAACCTCGCGGCAAATATCGGTTTCCTGCTGAATGTAAAGCTGGGTGTTACGGGCGATACGTGCAGAAAAATCGGTTGGCAAAGCTATGGCTTCGTCCAAAGCATTGGTGTGCAACGATTGCGTGTGGCCCAGTGCGGCAGCCATCGCTTCAATAGCTGTACGGCCAATGTTGTTGTATGGATCCTGTTCAGTCAACGACCAGCCCGAAGTTTGGCAGTGCGTGCGCAAAGCCATCGATTTCGGGTTCTTCGGGTTGAACTCTTTAACCATTTTAGCCCAAATCATTCGTGCAGCGCGCATTTTGGCGATTTCCATGAAGTGATTCATTCCGATAGCCCAGAAGAACGACAAACGTGGCGCGAAAGCATCGATGTCGATTCCGGCTTTTACACCGGTGCGGAGGTATTCCAGACCGTCGGCCAGCGTGTAGGCCATTTCGATGTCGGCAGTAGCGCCGGCTTCCTGCATGTGGTATCCGGAGATAGAAATCGAATTGAATTTTGGCATTTTCTGAGAGGTAAACTCGAAAATGTCGGCAATAATTTTCATCGAGAATTCAGGTGGATAGATGTAGGTGTTACGCACCATGAATTCTTTCAGGATATCGTTCTGAATGGTTCCGGCAAGCTGATCCAATGTGGCACCCTGTTCCAATGCAGTTACGATGTAAAAGGCCAATACCGGAAGTACCGCGCCGTTCATGGTCATCGAAACCGACATTTTATCCAATGGAATCTGGTCGAACAGGATTTTCATATCCAGAATCGAGTCGATGGCCACACCCGCTTTACCAACGTCGCCAACTACACGTGGGTGATCGGAGTCGTATCCGCGGTGAGTTGCCAAGTCGAACGCAACCGACAAGCCTTTCTGACCGGCAGCAAGGTTACGGCGGTAGAACGCGTTCGATTCTTCAGCAGTTGAAAAACCGGCATACTGACGAACGGTCCAGGGCTGCATGGCGTACATCACCGAGTACGGTCCGCGAAGATAAGGAGCTACACCGGCAGCGTAATTCAGGTGTTCCATGCCTTCGAGATCCTCTTTGGTGTAAACAGGTTTCACCGGAATCTGTTCCGGAGTAATCCAATTCTTTTCAATTTTGTTTTCAGCGTTCCACTCTCCAACCTTTGGTTGAGGAGCGGCTGCTTTGATGTTTATGTCTTTAAAATTTGGTCGCATGTAAATAGATTTTAGACTTTAGATGATAGATTTTAGACTAAACGGCTCTGAAAGGATACCATCATTTTGATAATTTCTGAAATGCTTTCGAGAACAGGAGTTATTTCAGATTCGCAAACATACTCAAGATCATTTGCAAGAATTAATAAGGTGTCCAATTCAAAAAAGTGAACATCTTGCTATAATCTATTATCTGATTGTCTTAAAACAGTTCATTTTGATATTGTTTCAGTTCAGCCAATAAGTTGCTTTTTATGTTGATGAAATTGGCAACACCTTTTGCTTTCAGTTCGTCCATATTGGCAGGAGCACCAGCAACCACGAAGATGGCTTTTCCGGCAATTGCATCGAAAGCAGCAGGAGCAAGTTCAGCATATTCGTCATCGGAACTGCAAATAACCACGATTTGCGCACCAGCTTCCTGAGCAGCTTTCCAACCTTCTTCAACAGTTTTGAAACCGTTGTTGTCGAGTACATCGAATCCGGCCACAGCAAAGAAGTTGCAGGCAAACTGAGCACGAGCTTTACGCATTGCAAGGTTACCAAGCGGCATCATGAAAGCCAGCGGACGTTTATTCCTTCTGGCATAAACATCGGTTTTGTAACGAAGCGCTTCGAAAGCCTGAGCGCCACGGTAAGGTTTCAATGTTTCAATTTCAGCGCCTTCCGAAGTTAAATCAGTAGTGGCAAAAACAGCAGCATTCAGTTCACCATCCACTTTTTCGTTGAAATTCGGAAACTGGTTAACGCCAAGCAGGTTCTCGCGACGGGTAGCAATGTTCATATCGCGCTTTCCGGCCATTTTTTTAATTTCAGCCTGAATGAATCCTTCGCGCAAGGCAGCAAGGAATCCGCCTTTTTCCTGAACTTCGAGGAACAGTTTCCATGCCTGATCGGCCATAGAAGCAGTAAGTTCTTCGATGTAGTATGAACCTGCAGCAGGGTCGGCAATTTTCGAGAAATGCGATTCTTCTTTCAGCAACAATTGTTGGTTACGAGCGATACGATCCGAAAACTCGGTGCTTTCTTCGTAAGCCGCGTTGAAAGGAAGAACAGTGATTGAATCGGCGCCACCTAACGAAGCGCTCATGGCTTCTGTTTGTGTGCGGAGCATATTCACATAAGCATCATAGACGGTTTTGTTCCAGCTTCCGGTTTCTGCGTGGATGGTCATTTTACATGAACATTCGCATTTCGGACTGTAAGCTTTTACGATTTGAGCCCACAACATGCGGGCAGCGCGCAATTTGGCTATTTCGAGGAAATAGTTGGCGCTCACCGAGAAATTGAATTTCATTTTTTTAGCCACCGCATCAACTTCCAAGCCTTGTGCTGAGCTTGTCGAAGCATCAGTCAACGCAGTTAGGTATTCAGCACCCAAAGCCAATGAGTAAGCCAATTCCTGAACGATTGATGAGCCAGAGTTTCCGAAGTTTTTACCGTTTACCGCAAGCGTTTTAAATTTTTTCAGTTCAGCAGTTGCATTGATCATTTTGATTGCATTTTCAATCACATGTTCAGCGCCATGGCGAAGAACTCCGGTCAAAGCGAATTTGCCAAACGGATCGAATTCAACCGATGCGCGAACTGCTTTTGGGTCAGTACCCGATTCTTTCACAAATGCAGTAAAAGCATCGGCAGCCCGGCGAGAGCAGCAACCTACGAAGTTAATTTCAACTGCCTCAAGACTAATGTCATTGAGCAAAACTTTCAGGTCGGACAAAGTGATTTCGGTACCTGCTGCAAACACGAAAGCCAACGAATCAACCCCTCTCATCAAGTAATTCAGTGCTTTTTTGTTGGCTTCATTTAAGTCATTTGCCTGAATGCTCTGGCGAACTAACCATTCGTTGTTATTCTTTTTAGTTCCGCGAACAAAAGGGAACTCTCCGGGAAGGCTGTTCAGATAATCCAGGTTTTCCAGATTTTCGGCCCGATAAAACGGCTGAACGTCAATGCCTTCATTTGTTTTCCATACCAACTTCCGGTCGAAGTCGGCTCCTTTCAGGTCAGCAGTAACTTTATCCATCCACTGCTGGGTGCTGACTGGCGGAAATTCATTAAATAAGTTGTTATATTTTTCTACCATAATAGTTTGTAACTGATTAGAAAATCGCGGCAAAATTAGTTCATTTTAAGAAGCAGTACTAAAAAAAACAGTTTTTTTACCTAAAAGCCAACAATAATCATGTTATGAAAATCAGTTACTTGAAAACAAAACCACTTATCCTGACTCATTCCGAATAAAGAAACTTCGAATTAGTCCAATCCTTCAAGAGTAGAAAATTCATATCAAATGTAATTCAATGAAAAATAAAGGTTTAAAAAACACTTCGGTTGTAACTTCAGGATAGATTACTTTGAAATTACAAGTTGAAAGGTGAATGCGATTGAAATGTTTTGGGGAGTTGGTTGAGAACTATCAATTAACGTGTAATTAACATTGTAGCTTCACTGTGGCAATTTCCCGATCGGTTTTTCAGCTACTTTTTCAACTTCCCTAAATACGCGCAGCAAATTTCCGCCCCATATTTTACGGATTTCTTTTTCAGTATAACCTCTCCGGAGTAATTCCAAGGTAATATTCGGGAACTGGCTCACATCGGCACAATCGCGAAGGCCTCCACCACCGTCAAAATCACTGCCAATACCCACAAAATCAACGCCAACCAAGTTTTTTACATGATCAATATGGTCGACCATATCTTTTACTGTTGGCGATTTATCCTGATCCATTGCCACAACTTCGTCCCATTCTTTAAACAAGGCATCCTTTTCAGCTTCTGTCATCTTGTCGGCTTCCCGATAATTTTTGTGCAATTGTTTCATTCGTTGAAATTTAACCGAGGTCGTATCCGGTTCTTTGATGTAATCGTCGAGCAGGCAAATCTGGATCACTCCACCTTTTGCAGCCAGCTTTTGAATCATTTCATCGGTCATATTTCGGTCGTGTTTGGCCACAGCCCGAACCGAACTGTGCGAGGCAATTACCGGAGCTTTACTCAGTTCAAGCACATCGAAAAACGATTTATCGGAGGCATGAGAAATGTCGACCATCATTCCCAGTCGGTTCATTTCGGCAATCACCTGTTTCCCAAATTCGCTCACTCCATTGTGCTCTGCAGGTTTGCTATCGCTCGATGAATCGCAGATGTCGTTGTGGTAGGAATGGCAAAGTGTAATGTAGCGAACGTCCTTCTTGTAAAATTCTTCTACGCGTGTAATATCTTTTGACAGCGGGAACCCATTTTCCATGCCGATGTAAACCGCACGTTTTCCTGTTTTTTCAATTTTTGCCAGATCATCAGCTTTCAAAGCCAATGTTGCTATATCGCTATTGTGATTTAACATGGAATGTATAGAATCGAGCATCCGATTGGCCAATCCATAAGTTTTGACGTAATTCTCTTCGGTACGAGGTTTTTGGCTGGTGAAAACGGCAAAAAACATGGCATCCAAACCACCCGATTTCATTCGGGGCAAATCGACCCGACTGTGCGGCGTCTTATTTTCGTCCCGAACTGAAAATCCGGGTTTAAGCATGAGCATGGGTGTATCGCAATGGGTATCAACAGTAAGGCATTTGGCATGAATGCGATGCGCTTTTTTTTCGATCTTGTCAGATGCTTTTGCAGTTGTAAATCCTAGAAGTATTCCTGAAACCAGATAGAATGTAATTGCATTTTTAATCATTGGGCAAATAGGTTTTCGGTATTGAAGGTTCAAATTTAGCGAAATACAGGAAACTGCAATTCAATATAAAGTCAATAGTAAAAGTTGACAGTCTTTAAACGGATTGTTATATGCGAAATTTCAACTTTTGTAGTACAATTGTGTTTAAGATAAAAATATCTGAATATACGACTTTTACCGTATTGCAGCTTATTCTGAATGCACTTTACTTTGAAAATAAAAACAACTTAAAATCTTATCCTATGAAAACACTTCTACTTTTTGCCTTTTCGATCCTTTTTTCCCAATTCGCTGCAATGAGCCAGGGATATCTTTTTTTTAACGCTCCAGACAGCGAAACTATTCAGAAAAATGCAATTATGCCCGCCGAAACCGGGGTATATTTTGCGATGCAAAAGTCGGTATCTAGCTCCAGTTTATACTGGCTGAAAAATAATGTATTGACTGAAGTAACTTTTCTCTTTGGCAGCAATGTGAATATTGCCGGAATGATTAAATAAACCAAACAGAAAATAGCATGACAATTTACCCAAATCCAAACAAGGGGATTTTTACTGTTGAAACGACAGAAAACCCAAACAATTCGTCCATTGAAATTTTCAATTTATTAGGTAAGAAAGTTTATTCACAAGTCATTCATTCTTCAAAAATTGTCCTGAATATAAAACTGCAATCAGGAATGTATTTTTTGAATATCGCTGATGCAAAAGGTCAAATACAAGCAAAAAGAATGATTGTTCAATAATCAAAACAATTCGAAAAACACAATTTAAAATACACTTTATGAAGATACTCCTACTTCTCAACTATCTTATCGCTAGTGCAATTCTGCTAAGTGCCCAAAGTAATTCCGATAAATTCGACTGGGCTTTTAATACTGGTGGCGGGTTTAATACCGTTAACCGCATACACTACAATTCGGTTGGAGATTTACTAACCATGGTTACCATTGGCGACACCGCACAGTTTGGAAATACGGTAATAGGAGCCGCCAAACAAAACCGCTTCCCCGGAACCCTTACTTTTATCGGGAAACGTACACAGTCCGGAGTTTTTACGGTCCTCATTCAGTTTAAACCAACCAATGTTTATACACAAATAACAGCTTATGATTTTGCACTGGATGCCAGTGATAATATTATTGTTTCGGGAACCGTGCTCGATTGGTCGGGAGGTGGTCCTTCGGATTTTGGGAATGGAGTGACTCTTGCCGGGAAAGGCTTTTTTGTAGCAAAATATAACTCTGAAGGTTTGGCGCAATGGGCGAAGCGATATGACTTAAACACCATATTCTCGGCTTCCACTAACCCTATTTCATTGGGCATTTTACCCAATAATGATATTTATTTTGCTGCGCAGTCTCCCAATGATGGCAACCCTTTCTGGTTGGTTCGTTTAAAAACGGATGGAACTGAAATTTGGCACAAAGAATTGCTTGTGAAACAAGGAACTACCATGTCAAAAGTATTTTCATCAAAAAACAATTTCTTTTTCGATAATGAGGGCACAGCTTACTTTATTGTTACCCAATTGTATGAAGGAATTGTAACCATTAATGATGAAGTTATTACAGCCAATCCTGGAGTGCATCCATCAACCACATTCCTTTTATCAATTGATGGTGACGGAAACAAAAAAGAGTATAGCGGCTACCGTGGTGGCATAGGTGATTTCGCCGTTGAAAAAGAAACCGGAAATATCATCCTGAAATGGGCGCAGTACAATGTGAATCCGGCGCCATTTAATACCATTGCCTACAATGTTAACAATCAATATCAGGGATTGGTCGTTTTGGATAAAAACCGGAAATACCTTAAAAGCTCGGCTGCAAGTTTTTTACTTACTTCTGATATCGAATCAATTTATCCGCTCGGGAATTTTGAAATTGCCGGAAATGAAACTGCTGAGCCCGGTGTCACTTACACAGCAGGTACTCAAACCTATACCACTCAGGCAGGAAAATATGCGCCTATCTGGAAATTTTTTGATTCCAGCCTGAATTTTAAAAGCCTGACAGCCCATCCGGAGATGAATGCTTTTTCGTCGGGATCCAGCATTTATATGGCTGACTGGAAAAATAAACTGGCCGTTTCAGGGGCATATTCACTTGCAGATAATTCCTCTGTTAACATTAATGGAACCGTCCTTACCACTTGTTTCAAAGATTTGAAATTCGGAACAAAATTTCCATCGTGGGCATCACTGGCTGGTGATATTTTTATCGCACAACTAATCCGCGATGGTGTTCCTACAGTTGCTGACAACATCATCAATAAAGATTCTGTTTACATGAAAATTTATCCGAACCCTGTCAATAAAACATTAAATATTGAGACCGAATCAGGGAATGCTTCAAAAAGTATATCAATTTCAGCACTTTCAGGACAAAAGATTTTTTCGGGACAATTAACTGAGGGCAACACTCAGATTGATGTTAGCGGATTTGCCAAAGGAATCTATTTAGTAAGCGTGACATCTGATCACAAAACGAGTAATCAAAAATTAGTAATTAATTGAACACAAATAGATTATTAATAAAACTATGAGAACAATTATTTTTTCAGTATTCATTTCTCTTGTGGCAATTCTGATGATAAGCTGCGACAAACTGGATGACGTTACAAAGTCGCCTTTAGATCGATTTCTGTCGGATATTTCGCATGAATGGATTGTCGATTCCATGCGAGTTGTTGAGTATTCTTACATCGCCGGAAACCCTCCGATAATAGCTCTTTCGAGAGACACTTTATACCCTTTAACCAAGATGGTATTTACCACCAACGAAGGCAGTGCTGAAGGAGTTGTCAAGCAAACAACAATGACAAATGGGATAGCTCAGGAAAATGAAATACACTGGAGATATGTCGATGATCTCAGCATTGATCTGGTTTATTACAACCCGAATACCGATACTTATAACATTTCAGTTCGTTACGACATAACTGAATTTTCGGATCATACTCTCCGGCTTTTCCGCGACGAAAATCTTGTTTCCGAGCAGTATGGGGCTCAATATGGTATCTTGAAAAAGACCATAAGAATGCACAGATAGACAGCAATAAATATTTTAGGTTTTATTTTAAACCGGGCAAATCTCCTTTTAAAGAAGGATATCTTGTCCGGTTTTTTGGTATAAAAAGAAACAGACTCCTTCCCCATCGAAAAAAAGGGACTTTCATCGAAAAAAATTCGCGATTAGTTTTATTCTAACGACCTCCGATTCAGAATTACAATCCATGATTATGAAACTACGAAAACTACTGATCGTCTCCATCATCTTCCTGTTTATTTCAGGATGTACCGATTTTATCATGATTTGCTCACTGAACCCTTTTTACCTCGATAAAAATATTGCCATTATTCCGGAAATTGAAGGGAATTGGACGGTACAATAGTGGTCAACCTTTCGAAAATAGACTACATCGAAGGCAACCAAATTCAGATTGGAGACCACAAACTACCGGTTTCAGAACAGTTTAAGGAACAGCTGATGGAAAGGATGCTTGGAAAAAACAGGGAATAAGTTTCCGAAAACGATAAGAAGTTAATTACTTTCTGAAAAGATTAATCCTAAAAAATATCAAAAGGTAACCCACTATCCGTCATTAAATTATCTTAATGTTTTATGCTACGTAACATATCTTGACACTATCTGTTTATGTTGTTGAAAAACAGGCAAATGTGAAAATTATGAAAATTGGGGGGGTAAATATATTTTGCTATTCATAATTTACTCTTTATATTAGTACAATCTTAGAACAAGAAATCAATCAAATATGCCCATCAATAAATTCGTGTAGTAGGCCGCACCGGGTTACTTTTCCCTGCCAGAGTCTCGAAAACCTGCCGGGTATGACCCGCCGGTGCGGCCAAAAAGTGGAAGCCTTTCCTTTCAAAAACGGGTCGGCCTTATGTAGCAAACACGTTGTTGCATGAGGTAAAAACCAGTTCGTGAAATTAGTGAATGTTTCTTTAAATCTAAAAAATGAGAAAAAATAATATCAAACTATTACTATTATTATGTATTCTATTCTCTGTCGGTTCAATAATTATTAATTCGTGCCAGAAAGACACGATTGGTGAGAAATCAACAGTTAAATCCGACAGTTATTTTGTTGACAGCCAAGTTGCGAGTGATTATTCGGAAAAGGTAATTTGTTCAAATGGATTTCAATCTCTTCAATCTTCTAACCTTAATTCAAAAACGACTCCAAAAATTATTAAGAACCTCAGAACCATTCTTGATAAAAACAAATTAGCAGCCTATTACATGATTAATTATGAAGAAGGTGGATTCGTCATTTTTTCTGCTGATAAAAGGGTAACTCCAATTCTTGCATATTCTTCTGATGGTTGTTTGCCTTATGGAGATGCAGAAATTCCCGCAAATTTAGAATATTGGCTCTCGTCTGTAAAAGAAAATATAGAATCTGTTAGAAGAAACAACGAGACGGCTACAGAAGAAATTCAATTTCAATGGAAAAATATTGAAATTGGTGGGAATAGCTACCCTGTATTAAAAAGTGTAACTCCTCCTACGCCATGCACAGGTACTTTCGAACAAAAAGGACCATTTATTTCAACACAATGGCATCAGGGATGTGGCTTTAATACACAATTGCCAAATAGTGCCCATGTTACTGGATGTGTTAATGGATTGCACTTAGATTGTGGGGCCGCTTTTGCAGGTTGTCTTACAATTGCAATGGCTCAGGTGATGAAATTCCATCAACGACCAACCACCTATACTTGGAGCCTGATGCCAAATAGGATACCACCAGCGCCTTATCCAACTGAACCTGCAAGATTAATCCATGATATCTTTTACGCGTTAGGTCCTCCATCCTATTCATGCAGTGGAACCGCTGGGGCCCCTTCGGTTGGAGCAAGTGTTTTTAAAAGTAAATTTGGTTATTCATCAGCAACTTATGGGAGTTATAATTTTAATACCGTAAAGTCTAATTTAAGATCTAATAGGCCAGTTATTCTTGGCAGTTCGGGTGGTATTGAAGCCCATGGCTGGGTTTGTGACGGTTTTCAGGAATCTAAAATATGTGTGTATGACGATGATGGTTCATATCTGGGATCGAGTACTTTTTTATTGTTCCATATGGTTTGGGGGGACTATTATCCAAATGCAGATGGTTGGTTTTATTATAATAATTTTAATCCAGACGGTCATAACTATAACTCTAATGTAGAAATGATATATAACATTATACCTTAAATTTCATATTATGAAAACAGTTCTGTCTATTCTTCTGGTTTCGTTGGTTCTAAGCTCCTGTAGGAAAGAAGAACCAAAGTGGGGGTCTGTTACTAGTGTTGGTTCAATGATTACTGTACAGAATAAGGCTGGTATTGATTTACTTAATCCATCTAATTCCGGTGCTTTTCTGCAACAGAATATCAAGATTTTCTATTTGATTAATGGGGTCAAAGAGGAGGTTTTTCATGGGAATTACGATTATCCTAGAAATTTCTATATCGAAGAAGTTCCTGATGGAAGTTTCAGGATGTGTTTAGGGATGAATCATTCCCCTACTGAAGAATATCCAATTACCTACGTCCAATGGAGTGAAAACGATACGGATACGCTTAAGACGAAAATCTATAGGGAAGGAGGTTTAACAAGCTGTGAAGATATCTGGCTAAATAATAAATTGGTATGGAAAAATGAGGATCTCGCGAAAAGAGAACGATCTATAAATATCATCAAATAGCAGATATTGAGTTCCCCGGTTTTCTGAAAATAAAACCTGATTAGTCTAAAAAAATACCCTGCCGGAATCGCTTCCAACAGGGTATTTCTATTTTACGAACGACTTTTTACGAATGACTTATTTCACCAATTTGGCATCTTCCATAATCACTTCGTAGAAATAACCGTGGGTAAAATCTTTTTTCAGGCTGATGATGCCTTCAAAAGTAACCACATCGTCCATTTTACAGCCATCGAGGGTGGTAATGGTCAAATCAAAATCTTCGCCATCTTTGGTTCCATCCTGAATATGAATCCAGTTTTTACCCATTACTTCTTCGTTAATCTTCACAACCTGACCTTTCACTTTGATGATTTTTCCACCATAATTGGCTCTGTTTTTATACAACTCGCCAATTGAAACACCCCCTTCAGCAGGGGCTACCGAAATTCCTTCTTTAGCAGTTTCAGCGGATTTACCGGTGTGGCTTGCGGCCAGACTACCACCCATTTCACCCATTCCGCCCATACCGGAAGCAGGAGCAGCAGCAGCAGCTATCGGCTCTTTGCTTATTCCCTGAACGAAATAGATGGTTTCGAAGGTGCGTTTGAGTTCTTTACTATTGAAATTTTTCATTTCCAAAGCCTGCTCGTAGTAATAAACTTCACCAACAGCTGCTTCCTGACGGTTAACAGCAATCCAGTTTTCAGCTCCGTTATCACTTACTTTCAAATAAGTATAATTCGATGTCTGTATAACCTCCTCAACTTTCACTTCGTGAATGGCAGGATTGGCTGATGTTTGAGCAGTTGGCACTTTATTCTTTTTTACGCAACCCGAAAATCCAACTAAAAGGATAAGAATGACAAATAACGATCTCATAATTTATTAATTTTTAAATTTATTCAACTTTAAATGATTGGTGAAACTCCTGAATTCAAAAACTTTAGCCCTCAAACAAATTTCATCACAATTAGTTGTAATTTTAGTTGATTTTTCGACAAGTATACATGCAAATGACAAAAATCAATCATTTATTCAAAACAATCTATTCCCTTCTGCACTGGCTTTTATCAGTTTTGCAAGCCGACTAAATCGTGTTGCTTCCTGTTTTCCACTCATTACCCAGTAAATTGTTGTTTTCCGATACAACGGAGCTTTACCATTGAAAAATATCCAGGCCACTGAATTTTCTTTACAGCAGGCAATTTCTCTGGCCGGTTTTCGTAACTGTATATACCCGATCGGGCATTCAAATGCCTGATTATTGGCTTCCAGTCATTTGCGAAATTCGAAGGCATTGAGAAAAAAGGTAGGAGTCGTGCTGAATTACGTTTTAAATACTACTTGCGAAAGTTTGCTTTTGGCCGTTTAATTAGTTGGCTACAAATGATAAACCCCAACCCTCCAACAAAAAATGGTACCATCCGAATGATCAGCGAGTCTGATTTATTCAGATTAAGTAAAAGGTAAACCAACGATGAAACTAATACCAATGCTCCAATGAAAAGGAAAATGTTACTTACTATTTAAGCAAATCGTTGTTGTTTCCTGATAAATTTGGAAAGTTCTTCATGTTTATTCATGGCATTGTGGTTTTGGTAAATATCCGACTAAATTACATTAGAAAATTCTATAATGAAACAAATAACATCAGGATTGAAGGAATACACTCGGGAGATAAACAGATTTTTTAAATGCTATTAGCATATCCGAATTATTATACATTATTTTAAGCACCCAAAAATCTCTTAAAAAAATGAACAAATCGACTAACAAACAAGGTTGGATCATCACCTTTGCCGCATTGGGCATAAACCTGGTCATGGGCGTTCTCTATTCATGGGGCGTCATCAAAAAAGCTTTGGTAAGCGACTGGCATTGGACCAACACCGACGCCGCTCTTCCGTTCACCGTTTCAGCAGCAGTCTTTGCCATTACCATGATTTTTGCTGGACGTGCGCAGGATAAATTCGGACCGCGACCGGTAACCATTTTTAGCGGGTTGATGCTTGGCGGCGGATTAATCGCTTCCGGTTTTGCTACGAGTCTGCCTATGATGGTATTTACTTTTGGAGTCATTGGCGCAATTGGAATCGGCTTGGGCTATTCAGCCGCCACACCTTGTGCCATGAAATGGTTCGAATCTTCAAAAAAAGGCATGATTGCCGGAATCGTGGTAGCTGGCGTAGGACTTTCGCCGGTTTACATTACCCCGATTACCGCCAGTTTACTGAAATCGCAGGGCATCAGTAATACCTTTATTATTCTTGGAGTATTTGCCATTGTGGCAGTGATTCTGTTTTCCATGTTCCTGAAAAATCCTCCTGAAGTTGAGGCTCCAAAAACAACCGGCAAAAAGGCTACACCTGCTATGAAAGGAAATAATCAGACCTGGGGAGAAGTCGCAAAAACGCCACAATTTTATTTATTGTGGGTCATGTATCTACTGGCTGCCACTGCCGGACTGATGCTGATTGCTCATCTGCCAAGTATTGCAGTGGCTCAGGCTGACTGGAAAACTGCTGGATTTATGCTTGTAGTTATCCTTTCTATTTTTAATGCACTGGGTCGTTTGGGTGCGGGAGTTTTATCCGACAAAGTGGGGCGCACCCGTGCCATGATGATCGTATTTATGATTCAGGCTGTAAACATGTTTCTTTTTGCATTCTATACAACTATTCCAACGCTTATTATTGGTTCGGCAGTTGCCGGTCTGGCATACGGAGCTGTGTTTTCGTTGTTCCCAACAACTACCGCCGAATTCTTTGGAATGAAAAACCTGGGTGTTAATTACGGGATGATTTTCACCGGATGGGGTGTGGCCGGAGTGATTGGCCCAATGCTAGGCGGTATGGTTGCCGACAAAACCGGTTCATACAGCAACGGATACCTGGTGGCCGCAGTATTTCTGGTCATTGCCACAGTTTTGGTAGGAATTCTAAAAGCGCCAAAAACTTCTGTAAACAAGTAGGCAGTCGCAGTCACAGTTTCAGTAAAAAAAAAACAGCAGTTCGGATGGATTTCCGGGCTGCTGTTTTTTGTTTTGGCAAGAAATAGATTTCAAATTCTATAGTGTGATGGTGTCTGTTATCCTGAAGAGTTATCTACAGTATTTAGAGATGTATTCAATCGCTTTATTTTGACCCAATGAAAAAGCCTTTTTAAAATCATCACAACTTTCTTCCGGATGTTCAATGAGTATTTTTATACTGCCCCGGTTAAAATATGCTGGCGCCAAATTTGGATTCACCTCAATGGCTTTTGTATAATCGGCAGAAGCGCCTGGATAATCATTCAATGATTTACGAATCAGTCCTCTGTTGTTATAAGCCATTGCATTTTCGGGGTTCAGCTCAATTGTTTTTGAATAATCGGCAAGCGCTCCCTGATAATCTTTAATGTTATTTTTTGCTAAACCTCTGTTGTAATAGGCATCAGCAAAAAACTGATCGTCTTCAATGGCTTTGGTATACTCTTTTATCGCGTCTTTGTATTTTTTGTGATCGAGCTTTTCATTTCCGGCGTTATAAAATTCTTTCGCAGTTTGTGCAAATCCTGTGGAACACAAAAGAACGAAGAATACGATTGAAATAATCTGTTTCATGGCTACCAATATTTTTCTGAATCGGCAAAAGTAAGAAAGAGAACAACATCAACAAGTTTAAACCCAGCCAGAATGATTAAATTATTAATAAAACAACAATACGAATTTTGGTCAGGTACATCATACATCCTCAAACTTTTTATTCAACAGCTCAATAATGCTTAATAAGTCACCATCCATCCGTTTTTATCACTTTTTTGAAAAAAAAACAAGATTGGGTGTAACGAAATCAATATTCATGAGTCTTTTAGGTTATTAAAATATTTTCATGCAACCTGGATACCTATTATTTATTGTACTTTTTATGATCTTTTCGGATCAGATATTTGCTCAACGTCAGCCAAAAAAAGAATATTATGGTGGTGAATGCAGCAAAACAGACCTCACAATTGATGGAAAATTAGATGACCCCGTCTGGTTAAAAGCAAACTGGCAGGGCGATTTTGTTCAGTATGAACCTTCCGAAGGATTAAAACCGGGACAGAAAACTGAATTTGCCATTTTGCTCGACGAAAATTTTATCTATACTGCTTTCCGGTGTTGGGATACCAGACCCGACAGCATTGTACAACGACTCACCCAACGTGACGATATTGACGGTGATTTTGTTGCTGTTCAGTTTGATTCGTACAACGATAAACGTACCGCATTTTCATTTTTTGTAAATGCCGCAGGAATAAAACTTGATTACATCATCAGCAATGATGGAGAGAATGAGGACAATACCTGGGACCCAATTTGGCTGGTTAAAACCAGCCGCGATAGTTTGGGCTGGTATGCCGAAATGCGTATTCCGCTTACCCAGCTTCGGTTTGAAGGAAACAGTGAACAAACATGGGGTTTGCAGGCTGGCCGTAAGCTTTTCCGGAAAGAGGAGGTGAGTATTTGGCAGCCTGCCTCAAAAAAAACGTCAGGCTGGGTTTCGCAATTCGGTGAGCTGAAAGGACTGAAGAATCTAAAATCGAGAAAAGTGGCCGATATCACTCCTTATGCGGTTGCCCGAACCGACCGTTATGAAAAAGAACCCGAAAATCCATACAAAAGCTCAGGAAAAAAGAACCATTTGAGCGGTGGCGTTGACGGTAAAGTGGGTCTGACGAATAATTTAACACTCGATTTTACAATAAATCCCGATTTTGGACAGGTGGAGGCCGACCCTTCGGAAGTAAACCTGACTTCGTACGAAACCTATTTTGAAGAAAAACGACCTTTTTTTATCGAAGGGAAGAATATTATGAGTTTTCCGCTGATGTTTGGTGATGGTGATCTGGGAACCGAAAATCTGTTTTATTCGCGCCGGATTGGACGCCGACCACATAACAGCCCCGAACTGAATGACGGGGAATACCTCGATGCGCCTGATTTTACCAGCATTTTAGGAGCAGCCAAAATCACCGGAAAGACAAAAAAAGGATTGTCCATTGGATTTATGGAAAGCCTTACTTCCGAAGAATTTGCGCAAATAAGTAATGGTCAGGAGGAACGTTCGGAAATGATTGAACCTTTTACCAATTTTTCGATTGGACGAGTGCAACAGGATTTTGATGAAGGAAATACGATTTTGGGCGGTATGTTTACCATGGTTAACCGAAAGCTTGGAGAATATCAGCTTGATTATCTGCATAAAACTGCATTGTCTGGTGGATTTGATTTTGCACATAAATGGCATAACAAAGACTATGAATTGAATTTTTCAGCCTATTTCAGTCGGGTTGAAGGAAGTACCGAGGCAATCAGCCACACACAGCAATCCTGGATTCATAATTTTCAGCGACCTGATGCCACTCATCTGGAGTTTGATTCGACCCGAACCAGTTTATCAGGACAAGGTGGCAAAGTGGTATTTGCCAAAAATGGCGGAACCCTTAAATTTATGGCTGCCACTGCCTGGAAATCACCTGGACTCGAGCTAAACGATGTGGGTTACATGCGTCAGGCAGATAATGTTATGGAATTAGTTTGGGTAGGTTACCGGATTTATGAGCCATTCTCAATTTTCAGAAATCTTAGACTGAATTTTAATCAATGGACTGAGTGGAATTTTGCAGGTGAATTGACCGGTCCCGGCGGAAATATTAATGCCCATGCGCAATTCAAAAATTATTGGGGTTTTCATTTTGGAACAAACATGAATGGCGAACAAATTTCAACTACTGAATTGCGCGGCGGACCTGCCCTGAAGATTCCCGGAACCAAAAATTTGTGGGTGGCTTTTGGTTCAAACGATCAAAAAAGACTGACTGCAGAAATGCAGATGATGGCTTTAAAGAGCAATGTCGAAAATTCGAAAGGGATGTATAATGCAGAGCTCGAATTAGGTTACAGGCCATCAAAAAGTCTTAAGATTACCATTTCGCCGGGATATACCATTAACGAAGAAGAACTTCAATATGTCGATCAACCTGAATACAACGGCAATAAAAAAGACTATGTTTTTGCCCGGATACACCAGAAAACACTGAACGCATCGTTGCGTGTAAACTATAACATTACGCCTGAATTGAGTATTCAATACTGGGGTCAACCATTTATTTCAAGTGGAACATACTCTGAGTTCAAGAAAATAACCAATAGCCGGGCCGATGATTATACCGACCGTTTTCGAAATTTCTCCGGAGACGAGATTTCATATGATGCAAATTTAGAGGAATATCATATTTCAGATCCGTCGGGAAATGAATTATATACGTTTGGCAAACCCGATTTTAATATAAAAGAGTTTCTTTCGAATATGGTCGTCAGGTGGGAATATTTACCAGGTTCTACCATTTATCTGGTTTGGTCACAAACTCGCAGCCAGTCTACATCAACGGGTAACTTCCAGTTAAATAACAATTTGACCGATTTATTTGATACAAAACCATACAATGTTTTTCTCCTGAAAATGTCGTTCAGGATTGGCCGGTAAAAGTTTTCAAATAAAAAGAACCTTACCTGAAATCCTTTTGCTGAAGTAAGAGGATTTTCCTATTTTAGCCGTTCCTTGTAATAAATCAAATAAATTAATAAACACGACATGAATAATCCTTTTGCACTATCTAACAAACAGTTGCTTGACATAGCAAATGATTTAAAATCAAAGATTGAGACCGGGCTTCGGGCCGATGGAACAGAAATTAAGTGCTTACCTACCTATATTCATCCTAAGAAGGATGGTATTAAAGGCGATGCAGTTGTTTTTGATTTGGGCGGGACAAACTTTCGAGCCGCAGTAGTTTCGGTAGGTCAGGATACCAAAATCACCTGTATGGCCGAAAAAAACATTACCGAAATGAAAATCGAAGGATTCACAGAATCTGATCTGTATAATTCCGAAGCCGAAGTGATCAATCAACTTGAACTTCCGGCCAACTCGCCCATCGGATATTGCTTTTCCTATCCGGCAAAACCCATGTTAAATGGTGATGCCGAACTGATCGTTTGGACCAAAGGAGTGAATATCCCGAATATGGCAGGGAAAGCTATCGGAGCGCCAATGGTGAAGTATCTGAACGAAACTTTAAATGCCGGGTTTAATGGCAAAATTGCAGTGGTGAACGATACCATCACCAGCTTGTTTGCAGGTTTGGCAAATCCGGGATATGATGCCTACATCGGACTGATCGTTGGAACAGGAACCAATATGGCGACTTTCTTCCCATCCAATTATATTCCGAAAATTGATGGAATGGAAGGCTGGTCGGGCGAAACTCCGGTTAACCTGGAATCGGGCAATTTTGATCCTCCGCACCTTACTGCATACGATGTTGAAGTGGATGCCAACTCCGACAACAAGGGATTCCAACGTTTCGAAAAAGCGATTTCAGGCATGTACCTGGGTCGGATTTTCCGCGCCGTTTACCCAAACGATGGATTGGACGTGAACCTCGATGCTGCAAGTTTGAGTAAAATGATGAACAATCCTGATCAGTTTAAATCAGAATATGTTGAAACTGCTTTCCAGATTTACGAACGTTCTGCAAAACTGGTTGCTGCATCAATCGCCGGATTGGTACTGAACCTGAACTCGGCATATCCGTCGGCAAAAAAAATACAGGTTCTTTCAGAAGGAAGTTTGTTCTGGAGCAAGGTTAAAACTCACAACGCAAAATATGTTGATACTGTAAATGCCTGCCTGCAAGAATTATTGGATGAAAGTGGGCTAAGCGATACCGAGGTTCAGATTTCGAGAATCGAAAATGCCAATTTGATCGGTGCTGCAATGTCGGTGTTGTCATAAGGATTTTAAAAATAAAATAACCACGAAGTAAACAGAAAGAACAGAGTCTCTGAGAAATAATTTTCTGATCAGGAACTTTGAACACTCTGTTCACTCTGTGGTTATTATGCAATGGTATTTGTCCGCAAAAGCTGAAAATATGAAACAAGTCATTTTAGTTTTGTCTCTGATTTTAGTGTTGATAAACCTGGAGTCATGTAAAAAAGATCAAACTCTGGTAGACGCTAAACTTTATAATACCTGGGAAGTAAAGGAGTTTATTTCTTTACAATCAGTTAATTATCCAAAGAATAAGGACAATAAGATTCTGATCACCTTTAAACTGGATGGGACTTATCAGTTGAAACTTGATGTGAATAATGGCTCAGGAACTTTTACATCAAACATTGAAAATCTGATAAATGTTGAGATTCCTGTCCTCACTGAAGCTTGCTGCGATAGCGAGTTCTCAAAGAAATTTGCCGCTATTCTGCCATCCGTGACTTCATATTCGATCAAAGAAACGATCCTGAATCTGAATGTTCCGCATTGGGGTACCATCAAACTGGAATTGGTCAAATAAGGCTACTCATCAAATCAAAAATCCCAGAAAAATCCCTAAAAACCTAATCTTTTCCTTCAGTTTCGGGCCTTTCTCCATCCATTCAACAGTGGCACATTCGGTGTAAAAATCGTGTTCAAAAAACAGAATGTAATTCTTTTCGGCAACTTCTTTCAGGAAAGCTTCTTTTTCTTCGAGGGCAGACACGGGATACAAATCGTAAGCTGCCAGCCACACAACAGGAATATTGGCTGTAGTAGGAATCAAATCAGCCATGTACACATAGGTTTTTTCTCCTGAACTGATGAACGGAATCATTTGTCCGGGAGTGTGACCATCGAACATTCGGACTGAAATTCCAGGGAATAGTTCACATTCAGTTTCAACCAACTGCATATTCCCTTCGGTTTTTAGGAAATTCAGGATTTCAGGATAATAAGCTGCACGCTCACGAATATTGGAGATTTTGGAATGTTCCCACTGCCGTTGGCTGCACCAATGCGTGGCCTTTGGAAATTGAAGTTTCAATTGCCCATTTTCGTTGAGAACCGCTCCATTGCAGTGATCCCAATGCAGGTGGGTAAACAAAACATCGGTAATATCATTTGTAGAATATCTTTTTTCGGCCAGCGATTTTTCAATCGCATCGGTTTCTTCATGGCCATTGTTCTTTCGCACTTTCTCCGGATAATGGTTGCCAACTCCAGCGTCAATAAGAATTTTGCGTTCGCCCAAATCGACCAGCAAACAGCGTAAAGACAGTCTGACCACATTATTTTCATCAGCCGGATAAACTTTGCTCCACATCGCTTTGGGAATGACACTGAACAACGAACCTCCGTCGCAGCTGAAATATCCGGCATGTATCGGGTACAATTTCATGATTTGCAGGTTGAATTTTCAGGCTAAAAGTAGGAAAAAGTAAGCAGTGGTCAGTTTACAGTCGCAGTATTCAAAAAAGCCACCTTGATTGGCTTCAAAGTGGCTTTTGAATTTGGTCTGAAAAAACTAATGGGTATTTGGATTAATAATATTCAACTCAACTGCCCTATCCCCAACCCTTCCCCAAAATAGGGAAAGGAGTCTGGCCTTGCATACTCTGAAAATATGAACTTTAAAGAATTTACTTTCAGAACTTGCAGGATCAAAAGTCCCCCGTTTGTGGGATATTGGGGGCAGTACAAAGTAGAAAAGGTGTACGACAAAATTCCCTTCCTTCATTTTCACTCACCCCCGGTGTTCTTCGCTTACCTCGCCTCTCTCTACTCGTAGAGAGGGGAAAAGCCCTGCTTGCGGGGCTTGGGGGTGAGTGGGAAAAATTATAAACCACAAACTATCCTGATCAAAAATCAAGGTTAGGTACAAAAAGGGAAAAATGTCGTACACCCAAGTAGAAACGGTATATACGATTAAATTCGTGGTACGCCCGAAAAATCTATTCCGTAATCAGTTTCGAACCGATGGTTTTGGTCAGAAATTCCAGCGAACGTTCTGCCTCATCAATTTTACCACATTCAACCGAAAAGAAGATTTCACGTTCGAGCGGATCGAGGATTTCCAGCACTTTTTGCCAATCTACCGTACCTTCGCCGCAAGCACAGCCCACAGGTGTTCCGGTAACTTTGCCGCGTTCGTTTCTGCTGTGCTCAAAACTGATGTCTTTGGCATGAACATGATAAACGTAATCGCGAACTTTGGCCAATCCTTCGTACGGATCTTCAATTCCGGCCAGGTAGCTGTTGCCGGTATCCCAGTTTACTTTTATCCAGGGAGAATTTACCAGCTGAACAATCCGCAAAAGTCCGTCGGCAGTTTTGGTATAAATTCCGTGAGGTTCGATGCAAAGGTATTTTTGATGCCTTGCCGCCACCAAAGCCAACTTTGTCAGCGTGTATTTCATGGTGGTAAAAGCCAGTTCCTCGTCCATCCATTCCGGCTTGATCATTTCGTCGGAATTCAGGAAATCGCAGCCAACAAATGAGGCCAAAACTGCTGCCCTGGTCAATCGCGGAATGGCTGCTTCAGGCTTCATCAAAGGCGAATGGGCCGAAAGGCTCGAAACTTTGATGCCGTATTTGTCACAGATTTCTTTCATCAACAGCGGATCTTCCTCCATCGAAAACGAATGGAAATAGTTGACTTCGCTTAGTAGCTCATAACCGGTATGCACCATCGGTTCGACGTATTTGTATCCGATTTTGGAAGCGATTTTCACGCCTTCCTCAAACGATTTGTCTGCGCTCCGGCAGAACTCCATATTGAGTGAGATTCTGTATCTGGCCATGTTTATGTAGTGTATGGTTTGCGGTTTTCGCGGGTGAATATTTTGTTGGCTTCGGGGTCATTTACCAATTCTCCAACCACCGGATTCCAGGTAATTTTTCTTCCTGTCCGGATGGCAATATTGCCCATGTGACTGACACAATCCGACATGATTGCTTCATCGAGCGGACAAGCTTCAGGAATGGCACCTTTCACCACATCAACATACAATTGTCCCATTTTGTAACCATCTTCCTTGATCATCGGGCTATTGGCTTCCCTAGGAAACTTATCAAATGCCTGTTGAAGTTCAGGAATGTCTGATTCTCCAGAACCTCTTCCTACTGAAATCCAACCCTTCGAACCGAAGAAAGTTGTTGAATTGCCATCTTTCACTTTTCGGTAACTCCAGATGTTTTTTGATTCGGCAACGTCGCTGCTCATAAAGTGTAGTTTGACACCTGATTTGTATTCGTAATTCAGATCCCATGAATAGATGTTGTTGTACATTCCGCCCGGTTCCCAGAAAGTCCCGGTTCCCTCGCAGGTATATTCGCCGTTCATTTTGTCCTTCATGGCCCAAATCATGATGTCGAGTGGGTGCGCGCCCCAGCCGGCCAAAAAGCCAATGCTGTAGTCGTTCTGAAACCATGAACTGTTATTGGTTACCCGATCAGGGCAATACGGATTCAGCCGGGCTGGGCCAGTCCAACGGTCATAATCGAAATCGGAAGGAACAGGCACTTCGTTGCATTGGGGCGATGGAACATCATTTTTTCCCGGAGCCCAGACCTCAATCCGGTCAACTTCACCAATTTTGCCATCTTTTACCATGGCAACGGCAGCTTTCATGTGGCTCATAGCGCGTTGCTGGGTTCCGTAGTGAAATTTCACATTGTTGGCTTTCAATTCTTTTTCCAGAAGTTTAAAATCCGGATAACATAATCCGAGTGGTTTGGCCAGCATGACGTGCTTTCCGGCACGGGCAGCTTTTATGGCAGCCAGAACGTGCCAATGGTCGGGAGTAGTAATGTTGACGGCATCAATATCCTTTCGCTCCAGAATTTCGTTGAAATCGAGGTAGGGTTTGCATTCCGGTGCTTTGATGTTTTTCTCTTTGTAGGTTCGGTTCACATACTGCGAAGTGCCCTGTCGCCGATCCAGAAAAGTATCGCAAGTGGCGACTGAATAAACGGTATCGAGCGGCATAAACCAGCTCTGAAGCACAGCCTGACCCATGCTTCCAACACCAATGTGGGCCAGCATCATTCGGTCGTTGGCACCTTTTGCACACGAGCTTAAAATTCGAGGGGCAACAATTGCTCCTCCGGTAACGATGGCAGCACTTTTTATAAACTGCCGTCTTGATGAATTGAATTTTTCCATGTTATCAGTTTTTAAATTGGTTCCAGTTGTTTTGTATTATCGTTTGATCGATTTCTCCGGAATTAACCAGCAAACGGTATTTCAGATGAAGCTGTTCGCCTTTTTTCAGAACGATTTTTGCACCAAACAAAGGGGCAGGGCTGAAGTAGTAAAACGGTGTTTTTTCATCGATACTGATAAACCACTTATTCGGGAAACCGACATTTGTTGGATGGTCTAAAATGGTGATGCTGACCGGGTTTCCTTGTAGGTTTTTCATTTGATAGGTCATCCATCCGGAAGGTTTTCCATGCAATTCTCCGGATTTTTGCTGATTATTGATCGCTGAAACATCCCACAAATGGTTGTTCAACCTTACTGAAAAACCTGCATATCCGCCCCATGATTTCCCTTCCGGCTCGTCAGGCAAAGGAGTACGATCAAGAACGACTTCCGCAGCTAAAGCTGTGAATGTACTTTCCCAATCCATGAAATAGCTTCCATCCTGATTTGGCGCTGAAACTTTTATCGTTCGCTTTTCGGTCAGCAAATCAGCTTCTTGCGGCGGATGATAGGCGATTTCGTGGGTAAATTCAGCTTCTCCGCTGATATTTGTTTTTTGATTGCTTGACTTTAATTCGGTGATTCCTTCCGATTTTCCGGTTTCGCGGTCTTCTTCCCAGTAATTCAGTCCGTTGATGTATTTCCACGAAAACCAAACTGCACGATGCCAGGGATGATCGGTCGGGCGAAGTCCGGTCAGGATGGTTCCGTCCGCGGTGCAAAGCGGATGAAAATAAGGTTTCCCTTCTGTTGGATCGAAGTGATATTGCCAAACTATCTGATCGTTATTCAGCAAAGTCAGCGAGTTTTTCTCCTTTTTCCATGAAAGATTTGTTGCTATGTTTGGCCTGACTTTTAATTCTTTAGGAATTGCCTGACTTACTTTTCCTGAAGTAGCCCATTCTGTTCCCCGAAGCAAAAGCGTTTGGAAACCGAGGTTTTTCATGGCTTGCTCGTCGTGTCCGAGTAGCAGCGAAAATGATCGGCCCTTGCCCCATTTTCCGCAGAAGAGAATGGATTCCATTTCGTCGGAACCATTGTTCGAAAACGGGGCAAAAGCTTCAGCTAAAACTGTGGGCTTTCCGCTGATTCGCGAATTCACCCACAATTCATCGGTCGTCCAGAAATTGGCCAGTCCTTTGGTTATCGGATGTTCAGCATTTGAAAATTTCGCTTCAAAAGGAGCAACTTTGCCGTGTTTGGTGCTGTCGCCCCAGGAGGCTGCTGCCATGTTTTGATATTCAGGCCAGTTGTAATTGGCCGCTCCGGCAGAATGAACAAATATAATTCCACCACCGTTTTTGACAAATTTCAGGATTGCCGTTTTAGTTTCCTCCGACCAAGTGCAATTCTTTTCAGGCCAAGCGTTCCAGTTGCTCACGATCACCTGAAACGGCTTCAGCGATCGGCTGGTCAGCGTGTCAGGTTTTTCAGTAACAGTTACCGAAAATATTTTACTGTTTTCAAAAACCGATTGCATGAAAGGAGTTGTTTTCTGCCACTCGTGGTTGTTGCTTCCAGAAAGCAATAAAATCCGGATAGACGATTGGCTTGGTTGTTTTGCCATTCCGTAAAAAGAAGTCAGAAGAACTAGAAAAGCGACGATATATTTTCTCATGATTTCAGGATTCGGGTATAACTGTTACGGTATCAAAAATAGTTTATGGAAAGATAACGATATTTCACTATTTTTCAGTGCGAAATAATACAAGCTTAAATCATCTGGGAATGAACGATAAAATAAACAATGGAATCAATGATGACGGAATTTACTATCCCGATTCCTGCGATTCACTAGCCAAAGCATGGAATACAGGGCAGGTTGAATTGCAGGCTTTGGCACGCGGTACTTATCCGGGTTATTCGTTGAAAGAAAATGAATTGAAGGGAATAAAATCGGTTGGTTACTGGAATTCGGAGAAAATGCAAAGCTGGGGACTCGACTGGCACCGCAACGAAGGCATCGAACTCTGTTTGCTGGAGACCGGAAACCTTCATTTTTCGCTTTCCGATCAGGAATACGAATTGTTGCCCAATACTCTGACCATTACCCGTCCATGGATTTTGCACAAATTAGGCAATCCGAATATCGGTTTTTGTAAACTTCATTGGTTTATCATCGATTTGGAAGTCCGACAGCCGCATCAGGAATGGGTTTGGCCTGATTGGGTGATTTTATGCAAAGAAGATATCGACGAACTGACTCGGATTTTACGATTGAACGAGCAGCCTGTTTGGAACGTGGGCGACGAAATGAAACGCTGCTTTGCCCAAATCGGACGGATGGCCAAATACCACGAAAAAGAACATTTCGATTCGCGAATAAAAGTCTATATCAACGAAATACTGATTCTGTTACTGGAAATGCTGAAGAAAGACCAACCGGTTTTGAATGATGCGCTGATCGATTCAAAGCGAAGTGTCTCCATGTTCCTGAAACATCTTGAAGAAGACCTTGCAAATGGCTGGACTGTCAATTCCATGGCTGAACACTGTGGTTTGGGAATCACCCAGTTTTCGAAGCATTGCTACCAGTTAACCAATTGCACACCTGTGAATTACCTGAATAAATTGCGACTTCTGAAAGCTCGGAATCTGATTGCTGAAAACTCCGGGAATACCATCACCTCCATTGCCTACGACTGCGGATTTTCATCGAACCAATATTTTACCAAGGTTTTTAAGGCGCATTTCAAGGAAACACCACAGGAATTCAGGGGAAAAATTTAGAAAAGTAACCTGGAAAAATTGTCTTATCGTATTCTTTCAGGTATATTTCGGTCAGATTAAAAATGATTCCAAAAAACCGAACCCATGAATAAAATTCTACTCTTTTTCTTCGGATTGTTGCTCTTTATAAATGTTTTGGCAATTGATTCGGATACAGTTCTGCCAACCGATCCTCTGATTGAATATACCGGACGGATTAATTTCTCAAACCCGTTAAAGCCTAGATTCTCCTATTCCGGAGTATCGGTAAGGGCTTGTTTTCAAGGTACAAGCATCTCAATTATCCTGAATGAGGCAAGTGCTCAAAATTACTACCATGTTATTTTAGATCATGTTAAATTGGATAAGATTCAAACGAAATCGGGTCAGAATACCTACAATATTGCAACTGTCTTAAAAGATACGATTCATGAGATAGAACTTTTCAGGCTAACCGAAGAACAATTTGGGAAGACTCAATTTTGCGGATTTGTTCTTGATAAGGGTAAAACTTTGGTTGAAATTGCCGATAAGCGCGAACGTCTCATCGAATTTATTGGCAACTCAATTACCTGCGGATACGGAAATGAAGGTGTAAACGGGGCCGGTTCATTTAGTGCTGCTACCGAAAATCATTACATGACTTTTGCAGCAATCACTTCGAGAAGTTTACAAGCAAGGCATTTGGCAGTTTGTAAGTCAGGTATCGGAATTTACAGGAATTATGATGGCCCGCCGACGGGAAGTTCTGATTGTATGCCAAATTTTTATGAACGAATATATTTGTATGACGCGGCTCCGCTTTATCAATTTACACAAAAACCCGATTTGATTTGTATTGATCTGGGAACAAATGATTTCAGTACTGATAAAGGAGATTCAGCATTGTTTGTGTCTAATTATCTGAAGTTTATTGATAACCTTCAGGTTAAGAATAAGAATGCCGATATTCTTTGTTTATTAGGCCCGGTAATGGGTGGAAACGATTTAATTCGAATCAGGAAATACTTGAAAGTAATTGTAGATTTGGCGAATGCCAGAAATACAGGGAAGGTCTATTTCTTTGAAATGTCGGCGCAGACCGGGAGCTTAGGAATTGGAATTGATTTCCATCCTACGGTTGCACAGCATTTAAAAAATGCCAAAGAATTAATCGGGTATATTTCAACGCTAAAAGGTTGGCAGGTTTCCCCGCAATTGATGATTGGGAGTACAAAAGTCGCTGATGATTTGGTATTGGAATTTAATGCTGAATTACAGGATGTATCAGGAGGATTCAACGGTTTTACGCTAATGTCGGATAATTTACCCGTTCAGCTTTCGAAAGTTAAAATTGATGCGGTGGATAAGTCAAAAGTTCACCTCACACCGGAACCCAGGTTTGCCGCCGGAAAGAAACTGGTCGTTGCCTATTCACCGGGATCAGTCGAAACGAAAACCAACATCAAGCTTGGAAAAATCTCCGGATTTACTAGTACCAATTCGCTTACTTCCACAAACCTCACCAAAGCTGTTACAGATGTCACCGGCATAAAAGTAACCCTGAGTTTCGACAAAGTCATGCTGAAACCGGCCAATTTGAATGGAATTTTATTCTTCGATTCAAAACAAACGGTATTAGCTGTCGAGAAATATACGGTGTCGTCTAAAACCATTGATGTTACTCTCAAAAGTAAAATCGCACTCGGTGATTCCATTTTTCTGAACCTCTCTGAAGGCTTTTTCAGTTCCGACAAAGTTGCAGTGGCTACGCGTTTAAACTTCGAAATTCTGAATAATTCAAACTACACCTCAATGGTAAATCAACGGCAGCATGAGTTTGTTATTTATCCAAACCCTTCGCGAAATAAAATGATCCAATATCGGATTACTGGCAATTTTTCAGGAGTATGTACCGCAGAATTATTTGATCTGCAAGGGAAAATGATTTACAGTAAATTATTGGAAGGCTCTTCAGGAACAATTGATTTTAGAGAAGTCACCGACGAATTGAGCATGTACATTCTCAGGGTTAAAACTGTAGGGAATGAATATTCCAAAGTCGTGTATTTATAACTTATTTGTCCACTCTGTTCTGTGCCGCCGAATCGGTCTCAAAATCCATCACAAACTGAACGACTCCGAAATAATCTTCGATGCCTTTCTCAATTTTGTTGGTTCTCAGGTACGCATCATTCACTTTCCCGGCAGCCTTGTCAATCGTTTCATTGTGCATGTTTTCCCAGTGTTTCTGCACATTTCGGATATCATCGATCACCGGTTTATCGATTTGATGAACCAGATTCTTAAAATTGTGAAGTCTTCTTCCTTGTGATAAAAAGTAGCTCAAGGTGTTGATATTAGCACTGTACCGAAGCTGTTTTGACTCACTTTGGGTACATACCAGCCAGCTGTAAAAATTGGCTTCGGCTTCGCTGGTAATTCCAAACTGGTGCGCCGATTCGTGCCCTAAAACCTGAGGATACTCTATCATCATTAAGCTGTCGTTCAAATGGACTTCACTAAAAAACGGTCCATAATAACCGGCAATCCCGGCTTTGGCAAAGAACGAGCTAAGTGTAATGGGTTTCGGAATTCGGGTTCCCTGTGGATATCGCAGTTTCAGGAAGGAGGCATTTTTTTGATACGAAGATTCGACCAGCGCATTGATTTCATTCTTTGAAATGCTGTCGAATTTGCAGTACGAAGCATTTGTTCGGGCAATCAGATTTTCAAGAACCTTGATAAATTGAACGGTATCGGGTTCCGATTTGGCAATTTGCAGGCGATCGTTAATTCCAGACCGGTAATAATTAAATCCCCAGAACCAGTAAAAAAAGATGTAACAAATTGCCAGTGTTTGTATTAAAAGCAATAAAAACCGGCCAAATCTGATTTTCCTGAAAATGGTCATCAGGAGTATAGTAACCATAAAAATGGTGAGCAGAGCATAAAACGAATCGTCCAACGAAAACGAAACCCATTTGCTGAAAAAGGATAAGCAAAAAGCAATTAACGGATAAAGCTTATGTGAATAAATCGTCTCGGTAGCCTGCGGAAAGCGGCTGAAAAGTTCGGTTAATCCAAAGGTAGCCAAGGCCAGCCAAATGGGCCAGACAGCTCTCCCGAAAACGATTGTTTTGAATTTGTTATTTGCCACAGCATTTAAAATTTAGTTACGAAGATCAGGTTTTTTGTCTATTTTTCACCTTCTAAAAATTAAGAAAATGAAAGTACATTTTATAGCAATTGGCGGTACCGCCATGCACAATCTTGCAATTGCCCTGCACAAAAAAGGATATCAGGTGTCAGGATCTGATGATGAGGTCTTTGAACCCTCGAAAAGCCGACTGAAAAGCTATGGATTATTACCTGAACGTGATGGTTGGTTTTCCGAAAATATTACTCCGGAATTGGATGCTGTCATTCTTGGAATGCACGCCCGTCAGGATAATCCTGAATTGATTCGTGCCCAGGAACTTGGTTTGAAAATCTTTTCATATCCTGAATATCTGTATGAACAAACCAAAGATAAAATCCGTGTAGCCATTGGCGGAAGTCATGGAAAAACAACAATCACCTCAATGATTATGCATGTTCTGCGTTACAACCGGATTGAATTCGATTATATGGTTGGTGCGCAATTGGAAGGTTTCGAAACCATGGTTTCGCTCACCGAAGAAGCTAAAATTGCCGTGTTCGAAGGCGATGAATATTTGTCTTCACCGATCGACCGTCGCCCGAAATTTCACCTGTATTTTCCGAATATCGCTTTGCTGAGCGGCATTGCCTGGGACCACATCAACGTGTTCCCGACTTTTCCGTTTTATGTGGAGCAATTCCAGATTTTTGCTGATCTGATTGAACCAAACGGCTCTCTGATTTACTTCGGAAATGACGAAAACCTGGAGCAGGTCGCAGCCAGAAGTCGCACCGATATTCAAAAATTACCATATTCGTCGCACGAATCGGAGATTGAAAATGGTATTACTTATTTGGTGACTGGCTCACGGAAAATCAGGATGCAAATTTTTGGCGATCATAACCTGCAAAATATTTCCGGAGCACAATTGGTTTGTCGTCAGTTGGGTTTGACTGACGAGCAGTTTTATACGGCAATAGCTGAATTTAAGGGTGCTTCGCGCCGTTTGGAAGTGTTGGCCGAAACCGAAAATTGTGTGGTTTTTAACGACTTTGCCCATTCGCCCTCGAAACTGAAAGCCACCACTGAAGCAGTCAAAAAACAGTTTCCGGAGCGAAAACTGGTGGCATGTCTCGAACTGCACACCTTTAGCTCGCTTAAAAAAGAGTTTCTTCCACAATATAAAAACAGCATGGATGCGGCTGATCTGGCCATTGTGTATTTCAACCCGCACACCATCGAGCACAAAAAGCTTGAACCGATTACTGAACAGCAAGTTGCCGATGCGTTTGATTCTGTGGGACTGATGGTTTCAACCAATTCAGATGAGCTTTTCTCTTTCCTGAAAACCCAAAACTGGAAAAATACCAATCTCTTGTTAATGACTTCCGGAAATTTTTCAGGCAAAAATCTGAAGGAACTGGCCAGAGAATTAATACAAAAACGATTACTTTCGTAGCAATTTTGCAACTGATAATAATTTATCTTCATGAATTTACCTTTTGAAAGCTACCTGAATTTATACCAAAATCTTCCCCAATTAAGCCGGGATGTGGTTAATGTGCTGGCAATTAAGTTTTCCGGTTTATCAAAGTACACTGCTTCCAAATATCTTCAGGAAAAGATCAACCACAAAACTACCCAAAAGGAATTCGAGAATGTACTGAATACATTGGTGAAAACGGAGCTGGTTACCTTGACAGAAACCAGCTATGATGTGCCTTTCGTTCTTAAACTTGAGTTGTTCCCAAAACTAATGAAGGATACTGCATTCGTCAGTCTTCTTAAAAAAATCCAGACTGAACATAATCCTTTCAGCTACACTCCGGTAACTGAATATATTAGGGATTTCCTTTTTGGGTATTATATTGGTGAAACAAAAAAGAGCAATGATGCCGTCGAACGCCTGATTTACAAGTCCTCCGAAGCTGCACCCTACTTTTCCCAGATGCTTGAGTTCCCTGAATTCGATCAGGTTTTAATTGATTCACCAATTCTTTTTAATGATGTCTTAGATAGTATACAATTGTCTAATGTACTGGCATTTAATGATTTTGGGGTAGTTCGAATGTTTTTTGAACGCAACCCAACTTTCAACGGCATGTTTGATGAAGTTGCCATTCATAAAGCGGAAATGCTTTTTCATCAAGGAAAGCTGGATGAGCCCGATTATCTGATAAAATACCTGTTCAATACCAATTCATTGCTCCTGAAATCGCAGATCGAACTATTCAGGGGAAACCACGAATTGTCAGTTTCTTGTTACGAAAAGGCGCAGGTTACTGACCGTATAGGGATGAAATCTTTGAAAACAGAATTCCATCTTTACTACGAATTCATGTACTGGCTGAATTTTGCCCTCAACCCGAAAATTATCAACCCGAAAAAACTCGATGTTGCCATCAATAAGTGTATCAGAAGTAAATACAGCGACGACCATTTTCTGCTGACACTCTTGAACTTCCTGAAAAACGACACAACACAATCCGAAGCCAGATTTAAGCAAATCAATACATTGGGTTTTAGTTCATCCCCAAGTTTTAGAAGTGTATTTTATGTGATTTTAAACTATTTAATCAATGGCGAACTATCGGCAAGTTTGCAAGCAACTGCACTAATTACCGGTACGAAACTTCAAAGTTCGGCCAGATGGCTTTTCCTGCGTGAAATAATTTTTCTCCTCGAAAAAGCGGATTTATCGACATCATTGCTCACTATTACTGAAGAAAATAAGCCCGATGCGGCGGTTTGCCTGTTGAGCCGGATATCCATTCCTGAAAAATGGGAACAATTGCTCGATGGACTTTTAAGCCTGACCAAAGGAAAGACCGATCCTCAAAAAAAGGAAGCGGGAACCTCGCGTGTTTGTTACTCAGCAAATATGGATAAAGGCATTATTCAGCCAATTTTACAAACCATGAATGCCAAGGGAATCTGGAGTGCCGGGCGTAATATTGCAATGAAACGGTTTAAAGACCAACAGGTTGAAGGAATGACAGAACAGGATCGGAAAGTTGCTGCCACCGTTTCAAGTTATGCCGCAAGTTATTACGGCAGTACTGAATACGAACTCGATTTCAACAAAGCAATTGCCGAATTATGTGGGCATCCATACCTGTTTCTATATTCAAATCCTTCAGTTTCGGTCGAACTGGTAAAAGCGCAGCCCGAGATTAGTACTGAGATCGGTAAGTTTGGCATCCGGCTGCGCACCAATGTTACCAGCACCGATCAGCGGACAATTCTGATCAAAGAAACTCAAACGCGCTACAAGTTAATTTCGCTCAGCCCGCAACAACTTTCAATCATCCGGATGATCAACCAGGGTCTTACCATTCCGGCCAAAGGAAAGGTAAAACTCATTGAAGCTATGTCGGGACTAAGCAGCGTGATGACTGTCCATTCGGATTTTGCTGAAGGAAATGCCGAAGTCAAATCAATTGAAGCCGATTCACGGATCAGGGTTCAGATTGTTCCGATTGGCGATGGCTTGAAAGCCCAAATGTTTGCGAAACCGCTGGGAACCGAACCTCCATATGTGAAACCTGGAAGAGGCGGAAAGGTAGTTTATGGTATGGTATCAGGCGAACGCTGCCAGGCCGTAAGAAATCTTCCGGTTGAAAATACCAATGCCATGAAACTGATCAATGCGGTCGCATCGTTCATCGATGCCGATCTGATTGAGGAAGCCGAGCTTTTTTCTGACCCGTATGAATGCCTCAACCTACTCGAAATCCTGAACGAAAACAAAGATATCGCGTTGGTAGAATGGCCTGAAGGCGAACATTTCAGAATGAAAAAATCGGCATCGTTTGCCAATTTAAATCTCCGGATAAAAGGCAAAAGCCAGTGGTTTGAACTGGAAGGCGAACTCAATATTGACGAAGATACCGTTTTAAGCCTGAAAGAGCTGATTGAGAGGAGCCGCAAAAGCAAAGGCCGGTTCCTGGAATTGAAAAATGGCGAATTTCTGGCACTGACCGAAGAGCTCAAAAAACAGATCGACGAGCTGGAATCCTATACCAATATTGATAAAAAAGGGATTACCATCAACCGATTCGCCGCTCACGCACTCGAAGAAATCAGTAGCAAAGCCGCATCGTTTAAAACCGACAAAACCTGGAAAGAATTTCAGAAAAAGATAAAAAATAACACTTCCGGAGAAGTTGAAATACCTGTGACACTCGATGCTGAATTGCGCTCTTATCAGGAAGAAGGTTTCCGCTGGATGACCAGACTGAAGACATGGGAAGCCGGTGCCTGTTTGGCCGACGACATGGGCTTGGGAAAAACCATTCAGGCCATTGCCATGATGTTGCATCTGGCCGAAACCGGCCCGATCATGGTGGTTTGTCCGGCATCGGTGGTTCCGAACTGGGGCAGCGAATTGCAGAAATTTGCACCAACCTTGAATGTTGTCAACCTGAAACCGGGCAAACGCGTTGATTCATTTTCGTCACTGACCGCATTCGATGTGCTGGTGATTACCTACGGACTGCTTCAGACTGAAGAAGAACGGATAACCAAAATACCGTGGGCAATGGCCGTACTCGACGAAGCACATGCCATAAAAAACACACAGACAAAATCGTCGAAGGCAGCTATGAACATTCAGGCCGGGTTCAAACTGGCATTAACCGGAACACCTATCCAGAACCATTTGGGCGAACTCTGGAACCTGTTCAATTTCTGCAACCCCGGATTGCTCGGAACCTTGCCTCAATTCACCGACAGGTATGTAAAAACCGATCTTCCGGCCCAAAAGAACCACCTCAAAAAACTCATCACGCCGTTTATTCTTCGCCGGACTAAAAACAAAGTGCTCGACGAATTGCCGCCAAAAACTGAAATCACCCATGCTGTGGTTTTGAGCGAAAAAGAAATGGCGTTTTACGAAGCTTTGCGGCGCGAAGCCATCCAAACCATCGAAAACAACGACGGAAAAAGCGGGCAGCAACATTTGCAGGCTCTTGCCGAAATCACCAAACTCCGGCTGGCCTGTTGCAATACGGCAATGGTAAACAAAGAAATACAGTTGCCATCGTCGAAACTTGAGGCATTTCTCGAAATCATAGAGGAATTACGTGCCAACAAGCACCGTGCGCTGGTTTTCAGCCAATTCGTGATGCACTTGTCCATTGTTCGCAAAGAATTAGACCGGCAAGGAATTAGTTACCAATATCTCGATGGATCAACTTCAATTCCTGATCGGCAATTGGCTGTAAAGGCTTTCCAGTCGGGCAAAGGCGAATTATTCCTGATCAGTCTGAAAGCTGGCGGGCTTGGTCTGAACCTCACCGCTGCCGACTATGTTTTGCACCTCGATCCGTGGTGGAATCCTGCCGTTGAAGATCAGGCCAGCGATCGCGCACACCGTATTGGCCAATTGCGCCCGGTAACCATTTACCGGCTTGTGGCCAAAAATACCATCGAAGAAAAGATTGTTCAGCTGCACGCTACCAAACGCGATTTGGCCGACAGCCTGCTTGAAGGCACCGACCAAAGTGCACGTCTGTCAACTGTCGATTTGTTGAATTTATTGAAGGAGGTATAAGTGTGAATCAATAATACTTTGCATTTTATAAATGACAAAATTAAATATATGAATGAATTTGTTTGTTATAGAGTGACAAAATTGATTTATTGGAATGTTTGTCATTTATGAATGATCCGAAAAACAGACGATGGATCGTGAGTTTGGTAATTTGCTGGCAATCAAAGATAATTATCCCAAATATGTGATAACGCTTGATGAATATACCGGTGCAAGTTTCTACGGTATCATTCATCTGCCGTTGAGGAAGTTTCTTTATGAACATACTTAAATTAGATTTCAGATCTCAAAAAGTGCATTCATCCTGAAATATAGTGATAAACAACAATTGATTCTCAACTTTGAAACCTATCCGTGCCACTCCCGTGGCCTGTTAGCCGTGGCTTTCAAACAGTCGATGGCAATATTCACATTGCTGACCACCTGGAAATCGAACATTCCAACGCAAATAAAATCGGCGCCATTGTCGTAGGCCCATTTGAATCCATCTTTTGGTTCGATGGCTCCGGCTGCTAAAACTTTGAATCCCATAACCGGAACCTTGGCTTTGCTCACAAATTCTACAGTTCGCTCCGGAAATAAACAAAACATGTTGTTGTGGAATCGATTGTGATCAAGATAATTCGTTCCATCGACTTCAAACGTAACACGGTTTTCGCGCGGATGAGCCGACCAGTACTGATCGTGGTGCATGGTTTTCATGTAATAATCCGGAATGATTCCCTGATCGGCACAGGCAATCAGCGACTCAACCGAATGCGATGCCAATCCTGCCGTGTAACCTTGCTGACGGATGTGTTCCATCATTTCAAAAATCACCTCAATCTTATTATCGCGTACCAACCAGTCGCACCAGTTGCCCTGAATCTGGATGATATCAACTCCGAAATCGATCGCCTTATCAATATTCTCAAAATAGAGTTTTTTGTTGGTATGAGAACCTACCTTGTCCAATTCTTTCCAGTTTAGATTGGGCGCCACCTGGGTAATGACCTTTATTTTGCTGCCGGTCATCTTTTTGTATTTAGCTAGCAGCGGGTTCGACGGAAATCCGAGATTGATTGTATTAATTCCTGCCTGCTCGGCCAGTATTAGTGTTTCGTAGACTTTTTGTTCGGTATTGTAGGCTTTGAAAAGGGTGTCAGTATAAATCAGGTCGCGTGCATGTGACCATCCTCCAATCAGGTTACCTCCTGCAATCAGACGGCTGATTTCGTGTTTGCCGATTTTCCCTTTCGGAAGTTCACCCTTTAATTCATTCAATGCCATCTGTTTCACCTGAATGGTGGCACCCGACATCACGTCAACACCATAGGTTTTAATGTTACTCAAAGCACCCCAACCCATTGCTCCCAAAACGGGAATAGTCGCCAGATTTTTCAGGACTTCACGGCGGGATGAAACATTCTCAGTTTCGGTAGCCAAAGTTCTTTTTTGATTTCTGAAAATTTCGATCAGTGTATCAATACTGAAACCTTTTTCAGGATAGAAGAAAAGAAACAAAAGGGCGGCAGATTCGATAAACAACTTGTCAACAATGAAAAGATGTCCTTCCGAAATATTCATCAGCGGGCTTCCAAATGGAGGATAGGCAAAATAATACAAAGTAAGAAGTATTGCCCCGGCTAACGATGCAATCCGGCTGAAAAGTCCGATGAAAAGGGCGATCCCAATCAAAAGAAGAACATACATATTCAGGATATCCGATATCCGGAGAAGTGCCGGTGAACTTGCAATTCCATGGTAAAATCCGGAGAAGAATCCGGAAGTATTCAGTAAAAATCCGGAGGCAGTCCAGTTTTCCTGAAGAATTTTAGATAAACCTTCGTAGAGGAAATGCCAGCCTATGGCAACTCGTAAAATGGTAATAAATAGTTGGTTGTAAAGTTTGGAGTTAGTCTTATTCATTGGTAATGGTTTGTCGGGTACTCAATGATTTAAAAAAGCGGGGATTAAAAATCTCCGCATCTGATTAGAATTTTAAATTTTTTAGGTATTCTGCACTCGATTGTAAACATTCGATTCCATTTTGCTCTCCGTCTTTCTCAACAATGTAATGGCGGACGCCCTGATCCCAGGCCTCGCGGAAAACTGGTCGGAAATCGATGATGCCAGAACCAGGACACGCAAATGATTTTTCCGGAGTGGAATCCATGTCTTTTACGTGGAGAATTTCGTATCGTCCCGGATATTTTTTCAGACATTCAACCGGATCACCCCCGCCTTTAACTACCCAATAAATATCGAGTTCAGTTTTTACGGTTTTCGGGTCGGTATTTTTCATCAGGATATCGAATGGAAGACCTTCGGTTGTGCTTTTTTCAAACTCCCAATTGTGGTTGTGCCAGCAGAATTTGATGCCCCCTTTTTGGCAGGCTTCACCAAGTTTATTCAAATTATCGGCAGCTATTTTGGCTTCGTCGGCAGTAATATTTTTGGCATCACTGAGCCACGGCCAGTAGCAAACCCAATACTTTTTGCCCATTTCGAGTGCTTCGGCAATCTTTTTATCGGTGTCTTTTTGCATGTCTGGCATTGACGATCCGCCTGCAAAAGCGTTGATCCCAAGTGATTTGCATACAGTTTTAAATTCAGATAGCGAGTCTCCAAAATAGTTACCGCACTCCATTTCGGTATAACCTTGTTTGGCTAGTTTTTCGAGAGTTCCTTTCCAGTCGTCTTTTATAAAGTTGCCGACGATGCCAGAAATAAAACCTATGTTTTCGAGTTGGGTTGATTTTTTATTAATCGCCCATGTTGGGATTCCTGCGGCAAACCCGGCAGAGGCCAGCCCTAGAGTGGTGATAAATTGTCTTCGATTTGTCATGGTTTAATTTTTTAGAGCCCTTCTCCAACCTCTCCCCGAATAGGAGAGGATTAGGTCAGAGATAATTTAGATAGTTGTTGGAAAAAAGAGCAGATTATTCAATTTTGGTCGCTCTTTAAGCCCTCTTTTGGAGGGGTTTAGGGGAGGCTTCCTAAACTTTAGGCAAAGCCCAAGGTTTCCGGTATTCAGGCACAATGTATTGATTAGCTTTTTCCGAATTCGAGAATTTGCCTTTGGATTCGTCCCAAAGTAGAAGATTTTCGCCCGATCGAATTGCAATATTTGCGCTGTGCGCGGCAACGGCAACAGCACGTCCGATTTCCGGAGTGCAAACTGGTTTTTGCCTCGATTTTACACAGTCGATAAAGTTTTGGGCATGTTCCTGATGATTTTCACCGCCTTTTTCAGATTCCTCTGCCTCCACTTTTGCTTTCTTTTCCTTATCGTCCCACTGAGGAATTAATTTGTATCCACCTCGATCGGCAACGATAGTTCCCAAATCGCCGATGAATTCAATTCCGTAAGATTTGTTCCATGGACCGTTTTGGATTCCAGCTGTATGTTGCCATGTAACCTGGTAATCACCAATTTCGAAAATCACCGACATGGTATCATACGTTTCGTGGTTGTGGTCGGCAAAGGAAATGTTGGCTCCGGAAGCCAGAATTTTATGAGGCGGAGTGGTAATGTCTTTGGCCCAAAATGCCATATCTATCAGATGCACACCCCAATCGGTCATCAGTCCGCCACCATAATTCCAGAACATACGCCATGATCCATGAAATCGCGTTGGATTAAAGCTACGTGATGGAGCTGGCCCAAGCCACATTTCGAAATCAACACCAGCAGGCACGGCAGTGTCTGCAGTCATCGGTTGGCCAATTCCATAATTAAAATTTCCCCATATATTAGTTTTCCGGAGTTTTCCAATTTTTCCGGATTTAATCATCTGATTAATTTTGTTCCAATTAGCGCCGCTTCGTTGTTGCTGTCCGACCTGAACAACACGGTTGTAGCGGTTGGCAGCTTTAACCATCAGATTACATTCTTCAATACTGTTGGCCATCGGTTTTTCGACATAAACGTCCAATCCGACTTCGCAAGCGTTTATCATCGGCAGACAATGCCAGTGGTCGGGAGTTCCGATTACTACTGCATGCAAATCTTTGTTCTCCAATAATTTGCGGTAATCGCCATAAAGTAGCGGCTTTTGATTGTAGGTTTTCTGGATTTCAGCAGACTTATCATTTAAGATATTCTGGTCAATATCGCACAAGCCTATGCAATTAACTCCGGGAATATTGAGGTGATTTTTCAAATCGCCAAATCCCATGTTTTTACAGCCAATCAATGCAATGTTGATTTGGTCACTGGGGGCCACTAATTTTTGCGCAGCCTGAAGAGTTCCGGGGAAGCTGCTTAGGATTCCCAAACCAGCGGTTGCTGTAACTGAATTTTGAATGAAAGTTCTTCGGTTAGTAGTCATTGTTGTTAAGTTAGTCGGTTAATAAACAGCATAAATATACACTGATTTTTTGGATAGCTAGATTTTAACTGCAAAAATAAATTGAAGCTGATTCAGTAAAATCAGATTCCAACACCTTCCATCGATTTCTCCAATTCGTCGGCTTGTTGCAGGAATTGGTCAACAGTTAATTCACGGAAATAAATTAATCCATGAGTAGCCCTAACCAAGGGTCTTTCGTGCTGATAAAAGAAATTCTTGCCAAGAAGCAATTGTATCTGTTTCAACTGTTCGACCCAAACGCGCTGAGTGAGTTTACTGAATTTTCCGTCGAGCTGGTAACTTGGGAACGAAGCATTTACCTGACTGAGGTAACAATCGGTAAATGAGGAGTCAAGAATTGCCAATGCATTTAATGAAACTGGCGCAATAACTTCCGTGTCGGCCGGGTGGTATCTGAACCATACATTTCGATAACCGATGACCCGCAATTTGGAGAGATCTTCTTCTTTTTTCCATTCTTTTACAGCTGCTGCAATCGCTTTTAAAACTTTGTAATGTGTATCCGGACCACTTCCTTCCGGATCCATGGCCAGACTAATAACAGTTGGTTTGTATTTCCTGAATTCTTCAAGTATTGGCCGGACATCACGTTTTTCATCTGGTTGTTCAGTAAAAATATCACCTTGATAGAAACCCAGACGAAGGTGATGGACATTTTTTACCGGAACTCCAAAATGAGCCCAAACCAGTTCTTCTTCCATTTCACGGATCATTCCTTTGAGTTTTTGAATCTCAGGTGGATTTTTACTTCCATCGTAACTGTTCTTTAGAAGAGTAAGTGTGTCAACAATTGTGGTGATTAGTTGCTCTGCATTTTTTATTTTCCAAATCTCAACCATTGCCCGGACTACCCGATGACAAACTCCGCGGCGTTTTTCAGCATCATTATTCGCAGCTACATTGTCGAGATAGTGGTAAATATCCTTGTCCCATTTAAGTTTGAACCCTTCTTCAAAGAAATCAGGGAATTTGATCATTTCAATTTTATCGTCGCCAATCAAATGGAGTGTTTCTGTAAGCAGATCAATTACATACTGATTGATTACAGCCGTAAATCCTGAAGTCAGGACTGAAAAATGGAATTCATTGCTGGCATCGCGCAATTGCCGGTTGGTGTGTGGCATAATGCCAAGCATAATGTCGTCGTGATGCGGACCGGTGTGATAAAAAACCTGATTCGACTCGCGTTCCATCCCTTTGTTAAATTTGGCGGTAATGGAGTCGATGACCGACTGCACAGTTGTTTCGTTCAGATTCGGTATCAGCTGGCAGTGGCGATCAGCTATTAAATCTTCCACAGTAATGCGATGTCCAAACTTGTTAATCTTCGGACAGAGATCAATTATCGCACGTTCTGTTTTTTGATGCGTCCATTCACCGGTTCCGTAATATTTATCAACACTGTCGGTCAGTTTAACAGCAGCTCCATTAGTGAGGTAAAAACGGCTATTTGCCAATTCATGCAAACAGCTGGCTGGGTATTGATTTGAAGGATCATTTTCAAGCGCATCTTTAATTACATCAGCCTTGGCTTCTCCGGCAGCAAAAATAATCGCCACAACATCAGGATTGTAGGTGATGGTTTCGAGCCCGGCGGTTATTACCAAGCGGTTGCGCGAAATTTCAATTCCGCCCAAATCTCCGGCAGCAACAGCCTGAGTTTCGAAGTTTGTTGCAGTCAGTCGGGTAGTTGAAAAATGATCAGTTCCGCGGGTGTTGAATGCGATGTGTCCGTCGGGTCCGATGCTGGCAAGGAAAAAACCGATACCGCCTCTTTCACGAATCTTCTGTTCAAATTCCGAGCACCAATCGTCGATACTGAAAATGGATTTTTGCTGAAGCCTTTCAAAAGGAGATTTAGCGTCACGATAGCGCAACGATAAATCGATTCGCAGATCGGGAAATACTTCGTTGTAAGTTTTTCCATCAGCCAAAGGAATTAAATCTGAATTAATGAGCAAAGCTTTGCTCTTGTCTAGTCCGAAATCACGGATGTAATAATTGTCGACGTAATTGCAGAAACTATTATGTTGCTTTGAGGAAATTGGGTAGAATTCGTCCATTTGTACAAATTGAAGTCCTCTTAAATCAGGCTTTTTTACGCATGAAAGTCCGTGTGTGCTTAATAAATCCTGTGCTTTTTTCGAATCCCAGTTTCGGAGAAAGAAATGTGTGTACTTCAAAAAATATTCGGATGTTTTTCCGGTTGGTAAGCTGATTAGTCCATTCGGATTTTGAGAAACCCATTCGAGGAACCGCAGTGATGCAAGCATCCCTAATTTTGGGAAATTCTCGACTGTGATGTAAGGCATTTTGGTGCTTATCCGATCGATACCTGCCTGTAGCAGAAATATTTTTTCGACCTCGCTAAACTGAAAATTACGCATCGCTTTGGAAATTAAGTATATGGACGAAATAAAAAGTTTTAAGGTTTTGTATATCCTATTTTACAAATTTAATTTTTTTAAATCATAACATCCGGATATATTTCATAAAAAAGTGAAAAGCGGTGGAAGCCCACCGCTTTTCACTAAACAAACAACTAAAATTACCTTAAAACTTTGCTTTTCACCAAAAACCAATCAACTAAAAAAGTTCAAATAATAAATTTGCAAAGTCAAGATTTGTTACGCCATCTAAAGCTCCATTGTTTCATTTACCCGAATAAATTTACAATTTTATTTGTTTAAATGTATAAAGATTTGAAATTCTGATATGTTTGATAGGAATTCGGGATATAAAACAGATTTCGAAGCATAAGAATGATCATAAATTCCAGGACTTTTGGAAAAAAAAATTTATCTTTTAGAAGAAAATGATTATCTTGTCGGACAATAGCTTAGATCTGAATGTGGAATGTCAACAGACATTAAATGATGAACTGCGATTGAATATTCGGATTTTCTAACTTTATTTGTTTGATAATATTATTAAATGTTTGATTGTCAATGAAGTTGACAATCTGGGCTGATGCATGAAAATTTTGTTTTTCAGGAATATTTGAGATTTGTAGATATTAAAAGGCGCGGTGATTTATGAAAGAGGGCAAATCTACGTATGAAGAATTAGAAAGTAAAGTTTTAGAGCTTGAGAGATTACTCGAGGGTAAACATGTCGAGCCACGTTCAGAGAATCTATCTCTAAACGAAGAAGAATATAAAAATTTCATTGAACTTTCATTTGAGGCTACTTTAATTACCGACAGTAATGGAAAGATTATTACTTGGAACAAAGCCTTAGTTCTACTTACCGGAATCAAACATTCAGAAGCAATTGGAAATTACCTCTGGGACATACAATATCTACTTGCACCAAAAGAAATAAAAGGGGCTGAATTAAGGATTAATCTTAAAAAGGAAACTACCCGTATTCTCGCTGAATCCAGCAGTTCTTTGAGAGAGATTTTCGAGCAGAAAATTGAAAGTCTGGATGGTGTAGATAAGACCTTTGAGTTTTCTTTTTTTATTTCGAATTCAAGAAAGGGCAAATTGCTAGTATCGACAGTTCGCGATATTACAAAAATTCAGAAGAATGAGTTTGACGCGATGTACCAAAAAACTGGCATTGCAAAACTCAGGCAATTTTCATTAGATCTAACCAAAATTTCCAATTCAGACAATCTGGAGGCATTCATTTCCAAACAGTTTAAGGACTTCACAGGCGCGATGGGCGTAATTTTTTCTGAATATGATCCTGATAATAAAGTCTTAAGTCCAAAGTATATTGATCTTGAGTCTGGTTTGCTCGAAAAAATTGTAATTAAAATGGGCAAACAGGTGCAAAAGAGAGATGCTGCTGTGAACGATTTTATGTACCATGAAATTACCAATGCCACGCTTGGCATATACAGTAGTCTAAATGAGGCTGTTTTTGGCGCAGTTCCTGAAGTCGTGGGTACTGCTGTGCAATCATTACTCAAGGCCGATCGCTATATCCGCACAGTCTTTTTCATCGATCAAAAACTCTATGGCGTAGCTATTCTTGCTTTGAGTAAAGATGTTTCAGATCCCTCGATGGATATACTTGAAAACTTCGTTTCGCTTGCAACGGTATCCTTAAGACGTAAAAAAGCAGAGGAAGCTCTTTTGGAAAGCGAAGAAAGGCTGCATACTATTACCGAAAATGCCGCAGATATCATTATTGAATTGGATTATAATGGCACCATTTTAAATTCAAGTCGGGTATTGCCGGGCTTTACCAAAACAGATATAATTGGTAAGAATTTTTGTGATTGGGCTGCTCCTGAATATCATAAAGTCATGATGAGTTCTCTGGAAAGTGTCTTTCAGAAATCTACACAGCAAACCTATCAATCTCGGGCATTAGGGAATAATCATGAAATTCGGTGGTATTTATCCAGACTTTCGCCGGTTAAAGTTGGCAATGAGGTGAAGAAGGCCATTTTGATTATGAGCGATATTACCGAACAACGGATAGCTGAAGAAGCTTTGCGCGAAAGTGAGGAAAATTACCGGGTGATTACTCAATCGACTCTTGATATTATTTTCATAATTGATAAATTCGGGAAACAACTTTTCTTCAACGAGAGTGTGGAGAAAATTCTGGGATATCGGGTTGAAGAATTAATTGGGAGATCATTTAGCGAATTAGTTCCACTGGAGCGATTGCCAGACTGCCTTTCCGATTTAAAAAATATTTTTTCAAGCGATAAAACTTTCAATTTTTCAACTCAGATATACCATAAAAATGGATATTTGGTTGATGTCGAGATTTGTGGACAATTGGTTAAGCTTAAAGGTGAAAATGTAGCACAGGGAACTATAACTGACATTACCGGCAGAAAGAGGGCTGAAGAAGAGTTAAAGAGAAGTCTTAATCGCAATCAGGCATTGCTTGGGGCAAATCCTGATATGATGTTTCTTTTTAACTCCAACTGTAAAATTGTTGACTTTCATTCAGAATCTCACGATCAGTTACTGGTTGAGCCGGAAATTTTCCTTGGTAAGCTGCTCGACGATATTTTGCCTCACGAAGTTTTAGGTATAACCCAACAAAAGGTCGAAAGCGTGCTGGCAACAGGCAATCCTGATTATTCGACCTACGAAATGGAAATTGGCGGCAAATTAAGATACTTTGAATCAAGATATGTGCCCTGTGGACAGAGTGAGGTATTGTCAATAGTTCGCGATATTACAGATCAAAGACTTGCTGAAATAGCATTGCAATTAACAAAAGAGAGTTATTTGGATATTTTCAATTCTGTGTCGGAAGCCATTTATGTGATGGATGAATCAGGAAGCTTTATAGACGTGAATAAAGGCGCCGAGAAGATGTACCTCTGTAGTCAAGAGGAAATTATCGGACAATCACTTCAAACAGTAGCTGCTCCTCTTCTTAATAATTTAGATGAAATACAAAGTTTGATCAATCAAGTGAAAGAAACAGGCGAACCTGCTTTTTTTGATTTTTGGGTTGAGCGGAAGAACGGAGAAATTTTCCCCAAAGAAGTCATTGTCAACAAGGGCAAATACTTTGGCAAAGATGTTTTAATCATCACTGCGCGCGACATTACCGAAAAGAAGCAGGAAGAAGAACGAATGAAGTTTAAGAACGAAGAACTTTTAAACATGAATGCCGAAAAGGACAAATTCTTCTCCATAGTTGCCCACGATCTGCGCAGTCCATTCAACAGTTTCCTGGGACTGACACAAATCATGGCAGAAGATTTACAAAGTCTGTCGATGTCACAAATCCAGAATATTGCTTTAAGCATGAGTAAATCTGCTAACAATCTTTACGCATTGCTCGAAAATCTTCTGGCTTGGTCGCGACTTCAGCGTGGGATGACGAGTTTTGATCCGAAGTCATTTCTATTGGTGCCTAAAATTACAGAAAGTTTAGAATTGGTTTGTGAAATGGCGAATCGGAAAGGGATTGAAACTGCAATAAATATGCAAGAAGATTTAGTTGTTTTTGCCGATCAGAATATGCTTGAATCAACCATCCGTAATGTGGCATTAAATGCTGTAAAATTCACGAGTAAAGGAGGCAAAATAACTATTTCTGCCAGATCGGCATCACGAAATTCGATCGAAATATCGGTAAGAGATACAGGTATTGGAATGAGTAGTGATATTCTGGGTAAGCTTTTCCACATTGATGAACACATTAGCAGGGTTGGTACCGAAGGCGAGGCTAGTACGGGGCTGGGACTGCTCCTTTCCAGAGATTTTATTGAAAAGCATGGTGGCCGCATTTGGGCCGAAAGCGAGGAAGGAAAAGGAAGTACATTCTTTTTTACCTTTCCGAGCAATGAATTTCGGAAACAGGAGAATTATTCTTTGTACAGCCAGAACTAATTTAGATTGATCCCTTCATCAAAACCATTTTTTCCATTTAAAATAGCCAAACAGACTGCCTGTAATAACCACCAAAATACCCCAGAAATAGAAATAACCATATTTTAAATGTAATTCAGGTAGGTTATCGAAGTTCATACCATACACACCTGCCAAAAAAGTCATCGGTATAAAAAATGCGGAAAGCACAGTCAATACTTTCATGATTTCGTTGGCCCGGTTATCCAAACTTGCATGGTAAATATTCATTTGGTCGTTCAGCATCATCTGGTAAATTTCAATCGACTCTGTTGCCTGTAAAACCAGATCATTCAGGTCCCGGAAATATTTCAAGTCGTCGTCACTAATAAATCCAGATTCGTTTTCAATCAGATGTAACACAATTTCCTTTATAGGCCTGATGTTTTTCCGCAGAAAATTGATTTCCGTTTTGTGTTTGTAAATATCCCTGATTAATCCTTTTTGGTTGGGAATGAAAATTCGGGACTCCGATTTTTCAATAATATCACCCAAAATTTCGATGTTAAGCAGATAGCTATCTACAATTGTGTCGAGCAAAACATAAGTTAAGTAGTCGGCCTCTTTTCTCCTTACACGGCCGGTCCCTTTTCGAATTCTATCTCGGATCTCATCAAAATAATGCCCTTCTTTTTCCTGAAGTGTGATCAGATAATTGTCATCGAGAATCATTGAAATCTGGTTAGAACTTAGTTCCTCTGTTTTGGCATTGTATTCCAGCGTTTTCAGGATAATAATCTGCAATTTGTCGGTTTCAGTGATTTTAGGCCGCTGGTCGGTGTTGAGCATATCTTCGAGCAAAAGACCATGAATTTCAAAAAGTTCCCCCAGTTTCTGAATCATTTTTTCATCGTGCAAACCGTATAAACTAATCCAGCTTACCGTATCTTCCGAAATATACGACATACAATCTTCCAGTTTTTCCGGTTCAATTTCAATAACTTTGTCGTTGGTGAAATTGATAAGCCGAATCAATGGATTATCAATTTTTTTTGTTCCGAGATGGATGAGTGAACCGGGTATTTTACCTGAAGACTTTTTACGGTCCTGAAGAAATCGTGCCATATTTGTAGCTTTTTATACTTATTGCATAAAAATACACTTTCCCCTATTAATACGTACATTTGCGGCTTAATTATTTTTTTGATTTTGGAGCGCAGGAATTTTAGAGATTTGTTCAGGAAGTACAATTTAACCAGCGGATTGTGCCATTTATTGAATACCCCGGGTGAAAAGATTCACCTGCAGGGACTTGTTGGCTCTTCGCGTAGCATTCTCACCTGTTTGCTTTCCGAAGAAATACAAAAAACCTTTGTTATTTGCCTGAACGACAAGGAAGAAGCTGCCTATTTTTACGATGACCTAAATATACTCGCTTCGGAAGTTCCGGTGCTGTTTTTTCCATCGTCGTATAAACGCTCGGTGAATTACGAAACCATAGAGCAGGAAAATATTATCCTGAGAACCGAGGTGCTGAGCCGACTGAAAGTCGAAAATCAGCTGCTTATTGTAACCTATCCTGAAGCTTTGACCGAAAAAGTTATTTCGGGAGATGGACTTGCTGCGCATACGTTTCAGGTGTCGACAGGCGATAAATTATCCATCGAATTTGTAAATGATGTACTGTTCGAATATGGGTTCGAGCGGGTTGATTTTGTATACGAACCCGGCCAGTATTCCATTCGCGGAAGTATTGTCGACGTGTATTCGTTTTCGAGTGAAGATCCATACCGACTCGATTTTTTTGGCGATGAAGTGGACACCATCCGCAGTTTCAACCTCGACAATCAGATTTCGAAAGAAGCACTGACCCGAATCAGCATTATTCCAAATATTCAACAGGATTTAAATGGCGAAGAGCGCATCAGTTTTCTGGATTTTATTCCGGAGAGTGCAGTGTTGTTTCTAAATGATATCAAGCAGATTGCAGATCAGATGCAGCACAACTTTACACTGACAATCGATAAGGCCGAAACCGAAGAAGAACGGAAAGTCTGGTTTGCGAAATTGCTTTCAGGCGATGTTTTTACCAAAGAAATTGAACGTTTTACCTGTGCCGAATTTGGACAGAAATCGTTCTTCAAAAAATCGAAAATTTCCACTTTTCATACCAGTCATCAACCTGTTTTCAAGAAGAATTTCGATTTGCTGGCTCAAAACCTGATCGAACATCAGGCCGATGGGTTTACCAATTATATCTTATCAACCAATGTTTCGCAAACTGACCGACTGAAGGCCATTTTCGAAGACAAAGGATTGAACGCCAATTTTCTGCCTGTTAATTTTACGCTGCATGAAGGTTTTATCGATCACGACCGGAAGATATGCTGCTACACCGATCACCAGATTTTTGAACGGTATCACCGCTTTGAAATTAAATCGCGCAAGGCAGAACGCGACAGTATCACATTTAAGGAACTAAACAAATTGCATCAGGGCGACTGGGTTGTACATGTCGATCATGGCATCGGCAAATTTATGGGACTGGTAAAAACTGAGGTTGATGGTAAACTTCAGGAGGCCATCCGGTTGAATTACAAAGATAATGATGTGTTGCTGGTTAGTATTCATAACCTGCACCGCATCTCGAAATACAAAGGAAAGGAAGGTACTGAGCCAAACATCAGCAAGTTGGGAAGTGGAGCTTGGCAAAAGATGAAAGACCGCACCAAGCTGAAGGTAAAGGATATCGCCAAAGAACTGATTGAATTGTATGCGCAACGTCTTCAGGAACGCGGATTTGCTTTTTCTCCTGATTCATATATGCAAACCGAATTGGAAGCATCGTTTATCTACGAAGATACTCCCGATCAGGTGAAATCTACCATTGCGGTGAAAGAAGATATGGAAAAGGAAATTCCGATGGACCGGCTGGTGTGTGGTGACGTGGGTTTCGGGAAAACTGAAATTGCCATTCGTGCAGCATTCAAAGCGGTGGCCGATAGCAAACAGGTTGCCATTCTGGTGCCTACAACTTTACTGGCTCTTCAACATTTTAAAACATTTACCGACCGATTGTCCGAGTTTCCGGCAAGGGTTGAGTATATCAGCCGCCTTCGGAAAGCCAGCGATGTGAAACAGGTTCTGGAAGATACCAAATCCGGAAAAGTTGACATCCTGATTGGCACACATAAACTGGTTGGGAAAGGTGTTATTTTTAAAGACTTGGGATTGCTGATTGTGGATGAGGAACAGAAATTCGGAGTTTCGGTGAAGGAAAAACTGAAACAAATGAAGGTGAATGTAGATACGCTCACGCTTACTGCTACGCCGATTCCACGCACTTTGCAGTTCTCGATGATGGGAGCCCGCGATTTGTCGATCATCCAAACTCCACCGCCTAACCGTTATCCGATAACAACCGAACTGCACGGGTTTAGCGAAGATATTATCCGCGAAGCAATTCAATACGAGATGGCACGCGATGGACAGGTATTTTTTCTGCACAACCGGGTTTCAAATATTTATGAGGTGGAAGCAGTTATCAAAAAAATTGTGCCGGGCGTTCGAACCGCGGTTGGTCATGGGCAAATGGAAGGTGAAAAACTCGAAAATGTGATGATGAATTTCATCAACGGCGAATTCGATGTTTTGATTTCAACCACCATAATTGAATCGGGATTGGATATTCCAAATGCTAATACGATCATCATCAATCACGCGGAAAACTTTGGATTGAGCGATCTGCATCAGTTGCGTGGACGAGTAGGCCGCTCGAACAAAAAAGCGTTCTGTTACCTGCTGGCACCACCACTTTCGCTGGTTACGCCTGAAGCAAAACGCCGTTTGCGTGCCATCGAAGAGTTTTCGGAATTGGGCAGCGGTTTCAATATTGCCATGCAGGATTTGGATATTCGCGGTGCTGGAAATCTTTTAGGTGCTGAACAGAGCGGTTTTATTGCCGACATTGGTTTTGAAACCTATCACCGTATCCTGAACGAAGCCATTCAGGAATTGAAACATACCGATTTTAAAGAGCTTTTTAAAGACGAAAAAGAGGATTCGGCAAAGGCATTCCTGAATGTAAAATTTGGCAGCGATTGCCAGATTGATACCGATTTGCAATTGCTTTTTCCGGATAAATACATACAAAGTACTTCGGAACGAATGTTGCTTTACCGCGAGCTGGACAACCTCGAAAGCGAGGAAGCTTTGGTGCAGTTCGAAGCGGGACTTGCCGACCGTTTTGGTAAATTACCGAACGAAAGTGTTGAACTGATTGAAGTTGTTCGCCTTCGTTGGGCGGCCATAAAGCTGGGAATGGAAAAGGTTATTCTGAAAAACCACAAAATGGTTTGCCATTTTATTTCCGATCCGCAATCGGTGTTTTATCAGTCGCCGGCATTTAGTCAGGTGCTGCTTTACGTGCAAACTCACCACCAAACTTGCCGCATGAAAGAAGGCAACAACCGATTATCGCTCACCTTCGAAAAGGTGAAAACCGTGAAGAAGGCAAAAGAGGTGCTGAAGGGAGTGGGGGAGGAATAGAGAATTAGATTTCTATTTTAATCCCATATTTAAGAATCTGATCGACAATCGGAATACGAAAATCAAATTCTTCTTTGGTAAAAGCATGAGGTTCAATAATTGTTTCTTCTCCTTTTCGGATAACCATTAATTTGACTTCTGTTTCAAAAGTATGGCTGGTGGCACTGTTTAACACAATAGCTAAATCGATATCACTATTATCGTGTTGATTACCTTTGGCAAAAGATCCGAATAGCCAAGCTTCCGAAAATCCTAAATCAGAATTCCGAACTCGCTGCAAATATCCTTTGCTTATCCTTAAAGCTTCGCTTTTATCCATAACCGGCAATCTTTAATTCTATCAATCCCTCTGTTATACTTAAAGTGAAGATTGAAGTTCAATTGGCTGAATAGATTTTTTTCACATAAATTCAGAAGATCCCGGAATTGTAAATGTAAATTCGGAACCCTTTTCAACTTCACTCTCAACCCATATGCTACCTCCATGTATTTCAACAAATTCCTTGCAAAGAATCAAGCCAAGACCTGTGCTTGGTTCGCCTTTGGTGCCTTCACGGTTAGTCTGAACATCGAGCCGGAATAAATTACCAATTATAGTCTGGCTCATTCCAATACCAGTATCTTTTATTGTTATTTCAACTTTGTTGTCCCTGTTTTCTTTCGCCGAAAGGCTCACTTTTCCTCCTATGGGCGTAAATTTTATAGCATTTGAAATCAGATTCCGGAGTATGGTTTGAAGAATATTTATATCAGCATAAACGGTTAGTTTTTCCGGAATAGTATTTACGATTTCAATTCCTTTATTTTTCGAAAGTCCCAGCATCAGATTAATGCTTTCGCTAACACAAGGCAACAATGGAATTACTTCGGGATTGAAAGGAAAAGTTCCCTGCTGTATTCTGGCCCAATGCAATAAATTTTCGAGTAGCCGGTATAATGTTTCCGAAGAATTCATCATACTCAAAGCCATTTCCTGTATATCGGAGGTCTTCAGGTTGGGCAGTTCTTCAGCCATTATTTGGGTCAAACCCATAAAGCCACTTAACGGACCACGAAGATCATGAGCGATGATTGAGAAGAACTTATCTTTTTCGGCGTTTATTCTTTGTAAATTCTCTTCGCTTTTCTTTAATGATTCCAATGCGATTAATTTCTCTTCTTCCAGTTTCTTTGTGTGGGTTACGTCACGGGCAGTTCCGGCAACACCTGTTAGATTTCCGTTCTCGTCCCTGATCGGAGCTTTGTGAACATCAAGAAAAAGAAATTTACCCTGAACATTCCCGAATTCATCGAACTGTTTAGATCCTTTTCCATGAATTGCTTGGACATCGGTATCGGCACAAATTTCGCCAAATGTATGCCATTCTGGATTTTCGGGATGTGCTTTTCGTTCGCGACGGGCGAAGAAAAGATCTGTTTTGCCAATGGGTTCATTAATGTTATTTGAAATTAAAAGCCTGTCGCACATGGTTTTGTTGACAAACGTATACTTGTTGTTTATATCTTTTGCCCACAAAAAGTCTTCAGTATTATCCGCCATTAATCGAAAAACTGAATACAAGTTCCGGTAACGCTCTTCTGCTTCTTTAATCTCTTTTTGGCGTTCCACCCGGTCGGAAATATCACGAATAACAACCAGTCTGCCACCCTGCTGATTTTTTATTTCCTGCTTGAGTATCCGGAATGTTTTTACTTCATTGTCCCTGAGAATCTCTACCTGATGTTCCGGTTCATAATCAATCGCAGCATTTAACAACTGAATTTCGGAAGCACCGGCAGACTCAGCTGGAAACCCGATGATGTTTTTATTCCGAATCCCCAGAAACAACAAAGCTGCCTGGTTAATATCTTGAATTCTGTTTTGTCGGTCCATAGCCAGAATTCCGTCGGGTAAGGTTTCAACGAGTGTTTCACGGGCTACGGGAACCAAATCAAGAAAGCTGACATTTAAAATTCCAACGGCCGACAAAACACCACTCAGAATGATACTTACCGGAGTTATATCCAACCCGGGTACTGGATTGTTCCCGGTTAGATAGATCAAGCTAGTTATCCATGGGCACAAACCTGCGGCTAATACGATGATAGCCTGTGAACGAAAGGGCTTATTTTGGCGGATGATAAAACCGATTAACGAGATTGTTGCCAGTACCAGCATGAGATAGGTATAGGCAATGTATCCGATCCAGAATCCGATCCCATGATAATATTCCATGAGATTTGTTTGCTCTGAAATATCTGAAAATCCAGTCCAGATTAAACCATGCTGCTCATTGGTTATGGTTAACAGAAGTGTGATAAACGGAACGATGAACAGAATTACCACATTCTTCACGGTGAGAAATTTGTCTTTTCCGGTAAAACGCAACACAAAAATGAGATAAAGTACGGGAGTTGCTATGCCGCCAAAATATTCGAGTTTCGACCAGAAAATTTTTTGAGTAACCGAAGGTGCTGCAGTTTCGAAGATAAGCCAGAATGCTCCAATTCCTGCGGCAATCATCAAATAGGCAAGCTCACGGGCACCTTTTACCGGACGTCGTTGCCACGCCAGAAAGGCAACGAAAAAGGAACCCAATGAAGATGAAAGAAAAAACACAGAATAAAATGAAAAGACCAGGCTCATCGACATCAATTTATTTATAACCTATGATCAGGGTGCAAATGTAATTATGTATGTGATAAAATAACGAATTTTGCCGGTTCTTTATGATTCCATTTCGCTATTTTTCCAACTTTTCAGGATGATCAAGAAGAATACGACTAAATACTGAACCTTTATTTTCTTCGCTTTCATCTCAAATCCTTTCACTATGCTTTTCTATAAATTTCTTGCAGAGAATTAAGCCCAAACTGGTGCTGAGTTCGTCTTCGGCAATTAATACTTTCAGCTTATTTGTTTTATTCATCTGGACGCCTGTCGGTCTTTACAAACGCATTTTCAGCTGACAATGAATTTTTACAAATTAGTTCAACCCCTTTTTGTTCAACTTCGGGCTTGAAGAAAGCGGTAATAAATTCAATCTGATCGCTAATATTTGTTTCTGCAATGCAATAAATTCGAATAAAAAATTCCTATCGAATTCTGTAATTTGAATAGATTAGGAAGAAATTTACCAATATCTGATTGTCCGTTTTGCTAGAAGAAGCTTTTTGGTTCCAGAATTTAAGTACATTTCAGTCCAGTTACCTTGGTGGTCGGTCTTTAAATAAATGGCCTGACTTTCATCTTTCTTTCCATATTCGGACAAGCCCACCAAATATTCGATTGAATAATGATCTAAAAAGCCTTTGTCGTTGTAGAAATAGTTGAAAGAATTGCTTAACCCGGTGCTGGTATCCTGACTTTCGATGCGGATAATCTGACCTGCCGAATTGTAAAAAACCGAGCATTTCTCTGAACTTCCTGCTTCTCCGGTGTCATTCAAATTCTGGCGAACGAATGAAACGAGTCTTCCTTGTTGGTACTCAACTTCTTTTTCAACCTGAACCAAATTTCGCGTACATGCCTTCGCATCGAAAGTCCAGGAATTTACATGTTCAACGCGTCCATCCCCTTCCAGAAAATATTCATATTCCAGATAATTTTCTTGTCCTTCAATACTGTTTCCGCCAACAATTTCCCGTTCAATTCGTTGGTTGTCAATTTCTTTATATTGATACCACGATTCAGATACAATTTTTCCTTTGAATACAGTTGTCCGTTTATTTAGTCTGCGGTTTTCGTCGAACTGATAGGTGCATTTCCAACCCGAAGGAAGTGAAGGATAATATGATTTTTTAAATAAGCCGAAAAGTTTAAATTCCCGTCCATATTTCTTTTCAGTAAGCTGTTTGATATCGCCTTTAAAATCGAGTACATTCGGATAGATTTGCCCGAATGTATAAATTGGGATAAGCAAAATAAAAATAGCGACAAGTTTCTTCATGAAATCGGCGACTGCTTGGTTACACAAGACCAAAGATAAGATTTTGGATGGAAATCAAATGATGTATCTCCATAATCAACGGTTGAAATTGTAATGATCACCCGGTAAATACTCTGTGGAATACTTGTAAATCCATTTTGACCCTCTTCAACGACATACATAATCGCAACCATGATGACAGCATTAGCCAGAATCGCCTGCAAAAAGATACCTATTTTATATGCAGTGAGCTTTGTTGCAGGGCATATGCCAATTTATTCTTTGGGTCCAGCATTTTTCAGACTCAGTTGAAGGGTGATAAATCCGATGATTCCTGCAACAAAGGAGGCAATTAGAATTGCTATTTTCGAGTTGTCTACCAAATGAGCCTGGTCGAAGGCAAGAAGGGCAATAAAAATCGACATTGTAAAACCAATTCCGCCTAAAAATCCGGCACCAATAATGTTTTTCCATTTCAGGTCGTTTGGCAGGGTGCAAAGCCCAAAGCCTACACCGATAAACGAGAACAACCAGATACCTAAAGGTTTTCCAATTACCAGCCCGATCATAATTCCAAGACTGTTTGTTTCGATCAAACTCGCAGACCAATCGCCGCCAATTGCAATGGTGGTATTGGCTATTGCAAACAGTGGAAGTATAATAAAAGCAACTGGTTTATGAAGGATATGTTGCAAAATATACGAAGGTGATTTTTCGCCGCCATCGCCAAAAGGAATAGCAAAAGCCAGCAATACACCTGTAATTGTCGCATGTACACCGGAATTTAGCATGAAATACCACATGGCAACACCACCAAGCAGGTAGGGGATGAGGTTGTAGACTTTCAGCCGGTTCAGTGCAATCAGGATAAGCCAAATACCAAGTGCAAGAAATAGATTCAGGAGCGATAAGCTGGTTGTGTAGAATATGGCAATAACTAAAATTGCACCTAAATCGTCAATAACAGCCAAAGCAGTGAGAAAAACTTTGAGCGATGCCGGAACCCTGCTACCCAGAAGCGATAGAATGCCAATGGCAAAAGCAATGTCAGTGGCCATTGGGATTGCAGCACCTGCCAGTGTTTCGGTGCCAAAGTTGATGAATGAAAATAAAATCACAGGTATAATCATCCCGCCAATGGCTCCAAAAATTGGCAACGAAGCATCTTTCAGGTTCGAAAGTTCACCAACGTAAATTTCGCGTTCGAGTTCAAGCCCGATCAGCAGGAAAAAGATGGCCATCAGTCCATCGTTTATCCAATGCACAATGCTGTGTCCGGCAAAGTCAATGTGCCAGAAACTAAGGTATCCGGTTTGCCAGGCAGAGTTTGCCAGGATCAATGAAATTACCGTTGCGAAAATCAATAACAGTCCTCCGGCCTTTTCGCTGTTAAAGAATTCGTTGAATAATTTGCTCAGTTTCATACACTTTATTCCGTTAAATAGTTTTCAAATGAAATGTAAACAGTTAATCCTGATAAAAGATCCTTATGTTTTGAGATTTCAACCTGGTTTTCAGCCAATTTTCGATTTTCTTCTTTTCAGAATTACTTATGTTTCTCTTTCCTGAAGTTAAAACGACTATTTTCAACTCTTTCGAACTGGCAAGCGTATCGTTTGAGGCAACTGATTCGGAATAATAGCACTTTCCCAGATGCGGGTAGAGTATTTTCAATTCAGTAAGTATATCTCCTCCAATTTTGTTTTTTAGATTTAAAGTCGCTAGCTCATGCTCTTTTTCCTGAAGTAAAAACTTTAGCTGCTCCATTTCAAGCGAAATATCGACTTCAGCATTAGTATCGGTTAGTTTATTGATAGAAAGTCCTTGCCTGAATTCGATTTTGGAAGTGTCCAGCGAAAATTCCAACGCTTTTTCCCTGATCTTTTTCTTTTGCTCATTCGTTAGTGAAACGCCTCCGTAAACAAGAGTAATCGTATTTATTTGTGGATTTATTTCATTCTTCAGTAAAAAATTGTCATCGGTGATGCTCACCGTGGCGATGTATTTTTTCGCATGATCCATAAATTTTTCCTGCTTAACAAGAATGTATCCAAAGTATATGCTAGGTATTGTAACCAACAGTATTACAAACGAAATCCATTGATTTATCCTCTTCTTGCGGTTAGCATTTACAATGTTGCGTATCGGAAATTTCAAAATTTGAGAAATGATAACCGATGAAATTGCAATAAAAACGGTGTTTATGGTGAACAGGAAAATTGCTCCTAAGAAGTATTTAAACTGAAGAGTTGCCAGACCATATCCTGCCGTGCATAATGGCGGCATCAGCGCGGTGGCTATTGCAACTCCTGGAATTACATTTCCTTTATGTTTACTGCTGATGGCTACAATACCTGCCATACCCCCAAACAAGGCAATGATCACATCATAAATTGTGGGACTGGTGCGCGCCAATAATTCGGAATGAGCGGTTGACAGCGGACTGATTGCAAAATAGGTTGTTGAGGCGATTAAACTTGCTGCTACTGCAAAGGAGAAATTTTTAAGCGCTTTTTTGAAAAGTATCAAATTATAAGTTGCAATGCTGTAGCCCATTCCGTTTATTGGCCCCATCAGAGGAGAAATGAGCATCGCGCCAATAATTACCGCTGTTGAATTTACATTTAGACCAACCGATGCAACGATAATGGCAAATGCAAGAATCCAAAGGTTGGTACCTTTAAATAGCATATCCTTTTCAATGGTTTCATGAATCTTATCAAAGTCATCAACATCACTGTCCAGATCGATGTAGCTAAATGCTTTGGTTAACAAATCAGGGAGCTTCATAAATATTGAATAAGATTATACAGAATCCGGTTAAACAACAATGGTAAATATAATCAAGTTCACTGAATCAAACAAGTTACAAAAAAAGTGGCTGAACCCATAAGTCTTGGAATTCAGCCACCAATTTGACCAATTTTTTCTGTTTTAATGTTTTAGTTTCGAATGATTAAGTAGTTTCTGATAGCGAATCAGTTGAATCCCTGAAAAAATTGCGGCAATTGCTAAAACTATTGCAACTGGCTCATTGCCTTGCCATAACCATGTTGTCTGATTCGAATCAAAAGTAAAGGCCACGGTAAACAGTCCGCACATGATGGTGAGTGACAGATACAAATTTCGCTTTTTCATATTTTTTTGATTTAAAATGATTGAGCAAAATAAGCTTTACTTTCACCATCAGTCAAGGTTGAATGGGGTTGAATAAAGGTTGAAAAAGAGTTGAGTTTACTGAAGAATTGCGATTAATTAGAATTGTTTTTATACTTCCTGATCTGTTTGCGTGAATCGATTTCAAGAATTTTATAAATCTTGTTGATATGAGTTTTTAGGGTACTTAACTCGATTGATAGTTCACTCATAATTTCTTTGTTCGACTTCCCGGCCAAAATCAAATCAAAAACTGATTTTTGCCTTACAGATAATTCGTCCAGACGATTCCGAGAATGATTGTCTTCGATAGTCTGTTCATTTTTAATGGCATTGATTAGCTGATTGGTCTTCATCTTTTCAATCCTGATCCAAATTAGTGCAATCAGAATAACTACTGCAACCATGATAACAGCAACCAATGAATAATCATTCCAAATCCAATTGGTTTTCTGATTTTCGAAACGGAAACTGATGGAAAAGCAAAGCAGAAGAATTGCAACTATCTCCAATTTCTTTTGATGTCTAAACAGACTGTTGGCTAATTGGTCAATGATCTTCATTGTTATATGTTTTGAGACTGAATTATTACCGGTCCTTTAAAAAGAAAACCGTTGCAGCAATTAATCCGGCTGCAACAACAACCCATCGTAAGACTTCCGGTTTTATTTTACTTGCGAGTTTTCCGCCAATCAATCCACCTATTAATGAGCCAAAAACCATGATTAATGCAATCATCCAGTCGACCTTTCCGGAGAAAGCAAAATAAATTGCTGCTGCTAGATTAATGGCAAATCCAAGTGCTTGTTTCAGGAAATTCAGTCGGGTCATTGTTTCGTCGGTTACCAATCCCAGAGTGGCCATCAAAATTACGCCCAGTCCGGCACCAAAGTAACCGCCATAAACCGCTGCCGCAAAAACCAGCGAGAGCATAACAACCGGATTTTGATGTTCGGTATGCGCATGACCAATACGGGCAACCACCCAATTTTTGATCTTCACCTGAGCGGCCAAAAGCAAAGTGGCCAGCAAAATAAGGTATGGAATAATACTTTTAAAAGCGTCTTCGCTGGTATTCAGAATGAGTAATCCACCAGCAACACCGCCAACAATGGCAACAGGCAACAATTTTAGTAATCGTTGGTATTGCGACTTAAAATCTATTCGTTGCGACCACATTCCGCCGATTGTTCCGGGAACTAAGGCAACGGTATTGGTTACGTTGGCTACCACCGGTGAAATCCCCACCGCCAGTAAAACCGGAAACGAAACCAGCGTTCCACCCCCGGCGATAGCATTGATAAAACCTGCCGCAAGGGCTGCCATGAAAATAAGAACTTCGTTGAAAACAGACATTTTTTAATCTAATGGATTATTGATTTTTAAGCCAGGTTCGACATGTATAAAATCGGCCACATTTGCAGTAACAAGTTCCAATTCACAAACCACGGCTGTTGCCAGAATAATTGCATCAGAAAGTTTTATTATGCGTTGTTACCTTATTGAAATTACCTTTCCTACGATTTCCGGATTCAAATCAATTACAGGAAAGTGTTTGCATAAGCGTTCTACTGTCAGTTTCTCAAAATCGTTATCAAATATGCACCCCAATACCTCCATTTAGGTGATAACTAAAATTAATAATTTTGTATCAGGAGAAGCGATCTTTTTAGAGTTAAAGATTTTTTGTAGCACAGCAAATTGATCGTTATACGCGGAAACAGTTAAAACTTCTTCAATATTTTTTACAAAAGCCATTGACTTCAATAACTTTGTGAGTAAATGATCATTTTTTCTATTGTCAACAGTAATTTTTAAAGTGGTCATGACTTATTAATTTACTACATCAAAGGTAAAAAACTTATTATTCCAAACTTTATATCTTGAACATTAAACTTAGAAATTTCTCTAAATCCAATCATAATGTTCTGCATTTCCGTTTAGTTTAAAGGTTTTAAGGAAAACATTTTTTTTTGACAAGATAAGTGTTTGATATACATTTAACGTCTATTGTTTATATTTGTAGAATTACTGATCAAACTTAAACTGATTAAATATGAAAACTACAGCACCTTTAAACCATTAACATTTTTGCATGTAATGTACAAGATCTCCCGATGAACAAAGGGCCAGAGATTATTGACCATAGAAACCACCGATGAATTGTAAAATATGAATGTAAAGTATAAGATACTGCTTTTTCTTTTTGCCATTTTGTTGATCAACAAAGGTGTAAATGCTCAGTTTGAACTGTTCACACAAAATACTTTGTTCGATGTTGTTTATCTTCACAATCAACCTGTAATTACCAAAACAGACAAAGGAAGGGATGATAATTTATATGGTTTTGAAGGCGGACGCGCATTGAAACTGAATGGTGAATACCATCTGTTTACGACAGAAATGTCAGGACTTCCAATTTGGACGAAAACAAGATTGGCGCATTGGAAAAGTAGTAACGGTGTAAATTGGAAGAGAATTTCTACATTATTTGAATCCTCAGGAAATTTCGATGGTACGGATACTCACGCCTGTTTGTGGTCGCCCATGCCGACATTTGATGAAACCCAAAACCGTTGGGTACTCACTTATGTTGCCTACCGCTCAAAACCAAATACCGATAAAGACTGGTACCGCAATTACGATGGAAGAATAGCCATAGCCGTATCTGAAACTGCAGGAA